>JAXDOA010000111.1:0-8394 GCA_034669125.1 Hyphomicrobiales bacterium | reverse complement strand
CGGCTACAATCGCAGCACGACCGAGTCGACCAAGGTTGTCATATTCTACGTCAGCACGCCGAACACGCCGTTCCTCGACATGACGCATTGAATTTTGCGTCCGCGGTCAGTCCGCCAGGCACCGCGAAGACGTAGAGGCGGCCGGAGGCGCGTTCGCCGAAGGCCTAGCCCGCCATTTTGCTAACGTCGGGAAGTCGTCAAGGTCGGCTTCGAGCAGATCGTCGCCAACGCGGCGCGCGACCACGGCCTTCTCTACGGCCTCGGCACTGCGCTGATGGCGCTGCTCACCGGATGGTTGGCGAGCGTGGTGTTCAGGAAGGATTGAGCATGTCATTCATTGGGTGACGGCAGTCGCATTGCGCGTCTCTGGCAGCAAGAGCCAAAATATCTCGGCTCCGCTCATCGTATCATGCGTTGTTGCCGCTGCGCTTCGTCACAGCCTCTGCGAGACGCCGCCATGCCGCTGCCATTTCCAGTAGTCGGGCTTTCTGTGCGCTGTCATCCGTCTGCTGCGCGATACGCAAGCATTCCGACGCATATTGCTCGTATCGGTCACGATCTTCGGCCATTCCGAGCCCGTTCGGAATTAGAATCGCATAACGCCGTGACTGCGATTCCGTTCCGGATAAACCCGTGCAGGAACTCGCTAACCATGCTCCGCGTTCTGTTCCCACTATGGAGGACGCACAAACATACCGGCAGTACGCCGAAGATTGCTTGAAGCTCGCTCGCTCGATGCCCGAGCAGCGCGAGAAGCTGATCGACATGGCTGCGACCTGGCAGCAACTCGCGGAAAGGGCGGAGAAGAAAAGAAAGGACGGAGACGGAAAGCCGGAGAAGTAAGCCGGACGGAATCAAAACCAGCGCAGCCGCCGCTTCAGGGTGCTTGGAACCGGGTGGCGGCTTCGGAGTTGGAGTTCCCGACACGGGCAACCCGAGGAGAGAAGCCATGCCGGTCATCCTGTTATGGGCAGTCCCCGCCATTTTCGTGCTCGGCGGCGTCACCTACATGATCGTGAAATAACGACACCTTCCAGAGGAGAGCAGCGTGGCTGACGAAAGGGCGCTTCGAGGAATTGGATTGGCATTCGGAACGCTCGCTTTCGCGGTCACGCTGGTCGCCGCCTTCCTGACCATCAGTTTCCCCATTAACTGAGTCCCTTTGCTTCTGACGCCATTGGAACGATGGGTGACAGGCAGGCGTTGCCCGGGGTTACCAACCCAGAGGAGAGACGCCCAATGAAAACGAAACTTATCGCTGCCGCCGCCCTCGTCGCCGCGTTCACGGTCCCGGCTTTGGCTCAAACCGAATTCTACGTGGTGCAGGATACCGCGACCAAGAAGTGCACCATTGTCGACCAGAAGCCGACCGTTACGACACAGACCATCGTGACGCCCGCCGGCACCGTCTACAAGACGCGCGCCGAAGCCGAAGCCGGGATGAAGACCGTCAAGATCTGCACGACGAACTAGGCCAACGAGCATCGAAGCATGCGAGGCCGCTTCGCTTGGCGGCCTCGTCTTGTTTGCGGTCATGGATTGCGTGCTTGGCAGCCTTCTGCGAATCGTTTCCGGGCATCGGGCAATGCGCGCACCCTAAATCGAAATTCCCGCGTGAGTCGGGAACACCACGGTACCTCGCCAGTTGAGCCAACATGAACACCCTCGGCACACTGGTTTCTTACACGGTTGCAGTCGGCGTGCTGGTTGGCGGTTCGGTCGGTGGAGCGCTTTGGCTCGGCAGGCCTGATCCCTCCGTGAAGTACGCCGCAAGGGTCGCTCCGATTCCTCCGCGCATTGCGGAAAGCATTGAGCGCAAACGAGTGCCAGAGCCCGCGCCTGCGCCCGTTCCCGCGGTGGTGAGCGAGCCCGCACCGGTCAAGCCAGCGGTGCTCGAACGGGAAGCGGCGCTGACGCAGACGCCTGCAAAGATCAAGGTTCGCGACCTCAGCCCGCCGTCTGTAAAGCGTAAGCCGCCCCGTGAGACGGTAGCTACCGTGCTACACGCAGCTGCGAGTCCCGTGGCCATAACGACCGGCCGCACCGATTTTCCGTATTGAGCAGCTCGTAGCTCGTTGGGCGGATTAGCGACGCGTAATCCGCCAACGACCCTCATCCAGCGTGATACCTTCTCGGTCGTGCCGAAGTATCGCCGCGCGTTCATCCCGGGCGGATGCTGGTTCTTCACCGTCAACTTGCTGGAGCGGAGAAGAACGCTTCTTGTCGATCATATCGACTCGCTTCGCTGAGTCGATCGCCAAGACGCGCCACAGGGTGGGTTAGCGCCGAAGGCGCGTAACCACCGGCCAAGTTTTTCGCGAGCCCAGATGGTGGGTTACGGCGCTTCGCGCCTAGCCCATCCTACGGGCTGCCGCCGGGAGAAGCGGATTTCTCCACTCGCTGGCGTGTTATCAAGACCGCTTTCGCGAAATCATTGCCGAAGCTCGTAGCCCGGATGAAGCGAAGCGTAATCCGGGGCTGTTGTATTGCGTACGAGAATTCCCGGATTGCGCTGCGCTCCATCCGGGCTACGCTTGCTCGTCGGGTAGCTTAGGCGGCTGCCTTCCCCAGCTCCTTGCGGACGGCAGCAGCGGCGTTGCCGACCTTGTCGACTGCACGCTGCAGCTCCTCCCGGGAAACGCCAAGGTGCCGGGTCCAGTATTTCACCTCATGATCTTCGCTCATGTTGATGAGGCTGCGGTCTGGCTGGCCTCTCTTTGTCAGGTCGTCCGCCATGATGTTCTCCTTGGTGGCTCCCCTAAACGCTGTGAACGGCGGCAGGTTCCGGGAACGCGAACCGGGCGCTGCCGTCACGCTGTGCGTAGCTGCACCGCATCCGGGACACAGCATCAATCGCCCAAACACCGCGACGCCGCGAAGGCGTAAAGGCGCCCGTCGCCCAGCATGTGCGCGGTGAACTTGCGCGCGCCGAACACGGCGGCGAACGCGCGGTCGCGGATGTTGAGCCCGCCGGTGTAGGCGCCGAAGGCCGGCATCACCAGCGCCTTGCCGTCGGTCGCAAAACAGCGGCGGCTGACCGCGCGGCCGCGCTGAGCGACGCGCGCGACCGGATGCAGATGCCCGGCGATCTCGCCTTCGGGCGCATCGCGCGAGGGCTTGTGGCGGAAGACAAGCGCGCCGATCGAAGTCGTCGCCGCGAAGGTGCCGCCGATGCCATCGGCCGGATCGGGATCGTGATTGCCGGCGATCCAGATCCAGTCGCGCCCGCGCTGCAGCGCTGTCAGCGACGCGCGGTCCTGCGGCGAAAGCCGCGCCGGCCCGCCGCCGTCGTGGAAATTGTCGCCAAGCGCGATCACGACGCGCGGGGCGTAATGCGCGATCAGCCGCGCGAGCCGCGCGAGCGTTTCCGCGGTGTCGTAGGGCGGCAGCAGTTGGCCGCGGCGCGCGAAGCTCGAGCCTTTTTCCAGATGCAGGTCGGCGACGCCGAGCAGGCCCTGCTCGGGCCAGTACAGCGCGCCGAGGCAATCGGCGTGGAGGGTGGTGCCGCAAACTCCGATACCTCCCCCTGAAAGGGGGAGAGCCTGCCCCGGACTTGATCCGGGGTCGGACTGCGCAGCCGTCCGGGTGGGGGTCAGCGCGCTCAACTCATCGCCTCCTTCACCAGCTCCGCCTCGGCTTCCGCCAGCAGCGCGTCGGATGCCTCGCCGTAGACCATCTCGCGGCCGATTTCGAGCATCACCGGCACCGCAAGCGGCGAAACGTGATCGAGCGGATTATGCGTGATTCGCCCGCGCACGCGCGCGAGCATTTCGGAGACGCGCCGGACATCGAGCAGACCTGACGCAGCGTCCGCGTAAGCGGCGCGCAGGAGGAGGTGATCCGGCTGGTGCTTGCGCAGCACGTCGTAGACGAGATCGGTCGAGATCGTCATCTGGCGGCGGCTCTTCTCCTCGCCCGGATAGCGCCGCTCGATCAGGCCGGCGATGATCGCGCAATTGCGGAACGTGCGCTTCATCAGCGCGGACTCGGCGAGCCAGGCTTCGAGATCGTCGCCGAGCATGTCTTCGTCGAATAGCGCATCGAGCGAGAGCTCGCCGCGCTGAACCGCGAATGCTACATCGCGCAGGCCCCAGACCGCGAGCGCGTATTCGTTGGCCACGAACCCAAGCGGGCGCATGCGTGCGCGTTCGAGCCGGCGCGTCAGCAGCATGCCGAGCGTTTGATGCGCAAGCCGCCCCTCGAACGGATAGCAGATCAGGTAATATTTCGCGGCGCGCGGAAAGGTTTCGACCAGAAGCTCGCGCTTGCCGGGGAGGCGCGAGCGATACTCCTGCACTTCCAGCCACTCGCGCACCTGGTCGGGCAACGCGCGCCACGTGTCATGGTCGGCCAGGATGCCGCGCACGCGCTCGGCGAGATAGGTCGAGAGCGGAAACTTGCCGCCCTCGTAGGACGGCACCTTCGGATCGGGATCGTTCGAGCGCGACACGTAGGCCTCGTCCTCGACCAGCGCCTCGTATTTCAGGACTTCGCCCGCGAACACGAAGGTGTCGCCGGGCGTCAGCGTCTCGATGAAATATTCCTCCACCTGTCCGAGCAGGCGCCCGCCGCGCGGGATGACCTTCGAGGCGCGCGAACGCACCAGCCGCACCTTGATCATGTCGGCCTCGACGATGGTGCCGACATTCATGCGATACATCTGCGCGACGCGCGGATGCGCGATGCGCCACTTGCCGTCCTTGGTGTGGCGAATTTTGGCGAAACGCTCGTAGGATTTCAGCGCATAGCCGCCGGTCGCGACGAAATCGACCGTGGCGTCGAAGTCGGCGCGCGTGAGCGCGGCGTAAGGCGCGGCGGTTTTCACTTCGTCGTACAGCTCGTCGGCATCGAACGGCACGCCGCAGGCGCTGCCGAGCACGTGCTGCGCCAGCACGTCGAGGCTGCCGACGCGCAAGGGCGGCGTGTCCTGCGCATTCGCGGCGACCGCCCCTATTGCGGCGGAGCATTCCAGCACCTCGAAACGGTTGGCCGGAACGAGCACGCCTTTCGACGGCTCGTCCATGCGGTGGTTGGCGCGGCCGATCCGCTGCAACAGCCGCGAAGCGCCCTTCGGGGCGCCGACATTGATGACGAGATCGACGTCGCCCCAGTCGATGCCGAGATCGAGCGAGGAGGTCGCGACCACGGCCTGCAACCGGCCGGCCGCCATCGCGTCCTCGACGCGGCGGCGCTGGCCGACATCGAGCGAGCCGTGATGCAGCGCGATTGCGAGAGTGTCGTCGTTCATGCCCCAGAGCTGCTGGAAGATCGACTCGGCCTGGCTGCGCGTGTTGACGAAAATCAGCGTCATCTTGTGACGCTTGATCAGCGCGTAAATCTCACCGAGCGCGTGGCGCGCCGAGTGCCCGGCCCACGGCAGCCGCTCGGCGGTGTCGAGCATGGTGATGTCCGGCGCAGCGCCGGGCTCCGCGAGCACCAGATCGGCAAGCGCCTCGCCACGCTGCGGGACCAGATAGCGGCGCAGGTCGCCCGGCTCGGCCACCGTCGCCGAGAGGCCGATGGTGGTGAGGCCGGGCGCGATGGTGAACAGCCGCGCGAGGCCGAGCGAGAGCAGATCGCCGCGCTTGCTCATCACCAGCGAGTGCAATTCGTCGAGGATGACGCGCCTGAGCGAGCCGAACAGGAACGGCGCATCGTCGGACGCGAGCAGCAGCGCGAGCTGCTCGGGTGTGGTGAGCAGGATGTCGGGCGGATCGCGCCGCTGGCGCTGGCGCTTGGAGGCGGGCGTGTCGCCGGTGCGCGTCTCGATGCGGATCGGCAACGCCATCTCGGCGACGGGGCGCTCGAGATTGCGCGCGATGTCGACCGCGAGCGCTTTCAGTGGCGAGATGTAGAGCGTGTGCAGGCCGCCACTGCGGCGAATGCCGCGGCCGGTGGAGATGAGGTTCTTGCCCTTCTGCACTGCCGGTGCACTGCCACTCAACTCCACCAACGTCGGCAGAAAACCCGCCAGCGTCTTGCCGGCGCCGGTCGGGGCGATCAGCAGCGCGGAGCGGCCGGCGCGCGCCTTGGCCAGCAGCTCCAGTTGATGCGCGCGCGGGGCCCAACCGCGCGTGGCGAACCAGCGGGTGAAGACGTCCGGCAGTTCGGGTGGCACCGTGATGTTCATTTCCGCGCCACCGCGAGCAATCCCGGAACCGGCACGCGGTTCTCCGTGCGCGAGGATGCGCGCGTCAGTTCGACGAGCGTCAGCCCAGCATCCGCAATCGCCGCGCGGATGAATTGTTCGCCGTGTGCATAGCGCATCTTCGGCCCGACGATCGCGCCCTCGCCCTCGTGCGTCTCGACCGTGAAGCCGAACAGGCCGCCGACGCTGAGCACCTCCGTCACCGCGCGGCAGGTCTCGGCGACATCCGCCACATAGGCGAACACGTCGGCGGCGATGACCAGATGGAATGCGGCGTTGCCGGCGCGCTCCGCGGCGAGAAACTGCGCGATATCGCCGACCGTGAGCCGGTCATAAAGTCCTTTCTTCCGCGCCTCCTCGATCATCTTTGGCGAGAGATCGACACCCACGAGCCAGTCGACGTGGGGACGGAACGCCGCACCCGCGAGGCCGGTGCCGCAGCCGAGATCGAGCATGCTGCCGAAGCGCTCGCCGTGCGCCGTGACGGCGTCGCGCAGCAGCGCCGGCGCCGCATAGGACAGATCCTCCAGCGCGCGATCGAAGCGCGGCGCGTACTGGTCGAACAGCGTGCGTACATAACCATGCAGCGCCGCGGTCGCGGGATCGGTGCCGCCGAGGCGCGCAAGATGCAACGCCGCGCCGTGGCGATCCTCCGGGTCGGCCGCCTGCGCCCGCTCAAATGCCGCGCGCGCGCCGTCGCGGTCGCCCAGCGCCGCGCGCGCTTCGCCGAGCGCAAACCACGCGGAGGTAAATCCGGGCTCAAGTTCCACGGCCTGCGCGAACAGATCGGCCGCCGCCGCCAGATCGCCGTCCGCCGCATAGCCGCGCGCAAGCTCGTAGCGGCGGTCAGCGATCGGGTCGCCTGACGAGATGAAAAGCGGAACGGCCACGGCGCCTCGCGGGTTAGCAATATCGCCGATATGACATATCTCAAGGCCATGCGCCCGGACCACATCCTGAAGCCGACAGCGGCCGGCCTGTGCAGCCAGATCGGCGGCTTCCACATCGACCCGGTGCGGCCGGTCGAGCGGGCGCTGATCACGCACGGCCATTCGGACCATGCACGCGCCGGCCACGGCGCGGTGCTGGCGACGCAAGAGACGCTCGACATGATGCGCCTGCGCTATGGCGAGAATTTCGCCGGGTCGACACAGGCGGTGCGCTATGGCGAGACGCTGACGCTCGGCAAGACCGAGGTGTCGTTCCATCCCGCCGGCCATGTGCTCGGGTCGGCGCAAGTCTGCGTTAAGGCGAACGGCACACGCGTGGTCGCGTCGGGCGACTACAAGGATGTCGCGGACCCGACTTGCGCGTCGTTCGAGCTGATCCGGTGCGACGCCTTCATCACCGAGGCGACGTTCGGTCTGCCGGTGTTCCGCCATGGCGATGCGAACGCCGAGATCGCCAAGCTGTTACGCTCGGTCGAACTGTTCCCCGAACGCGCGCACCTGGTCGGCGCCTATTCGCTCGGCAAGGCGCAGCGCGTCATCGCGCTGATCCGCGCGGTCGGATACGACAAGCCGATCTACCTGCATGGCGCGATGGAGAGCATCACGCGCTATTACGTCTCGCGCGGCATCGATCTCGGCGAGCTGCGCCTCGTGCGCGACGCCAAGAAGGCCGAGCTTGCCGGAACGATCGCACTCTGCCCGCCGTCATCGCTGCAGGACCGCTGGACGCGGCGCTTCCCCGATCCGGTCTCGGCGTTCGCATCCGGCTGGATGCGGGTGCGCGCCCGGGCGCGCCAGCGCGGCGTCGAGCTGCCGCTGGTGATTTCCGATCACGCGGATTGGGATGGCTTGTGCGCGACCATCGCCGCGACCGGCGCCTCGCAGGTTTGGGTGACGCACGGCGCCGAGGAGGCGCTGGTGCACTGGTGCACGCTGCGCGGGCTTGAGGCGCGGCCGCTCAATATCGTGGGCTACGGCGATGAGGATGAAGGTGCTGCCGAAGTGGTGCTCGCCGAGGTCGAAGCATGAACCGCTTCGCCGCCCTGCTCGACCGCCTCGCCTATGAGCCGAGCCGCAACGCCAAGCTGCGGCTGCTCACCGACTATTTCCGTGCCGTGCCGGATCCCGATCGCGGCTATGCGCTCGCGGCGATCACCGGTGCGCTATCGTTCCGCCACGCCAAGGCGGGCGTGATCCGCGCACTGATCGCCGAACGCGCCGACGAAGTGCTGTTCGCGTTGTCGTATGACTATGTGGGGGATTTGTCGGAGACGGTCGCGCTGATGTGGCCGTCTT
>JAXDOA010000110.1:0-3226 GCA_034669125.1 Hyphomicrobiales bacterium | reverse complement strand
CTCCCAGATCTCCGGATGCGTCGCGATGTAATCGAGCGCGCCGTCGAGCTGCTTCGGCGTCAGCGGCGCGGCGGCGGGGCCGACCATCTCGCGGCGGAAGCAGAAGCGGCAATAGACCGCGCAGACGTTCACGAGCTTGAGCAGCACGCGGTCCGGATAGCGATGCACGATGCCTTCGACGGGCGAATGTGTGTGATCGCCGATCGGATCGGCGCGCTCATCCGGTGTCGTAGTCAATTCTTCGATGTCGGGCACGAATTGCCGCGCAAGCGGATCGTTCGGGTCGGCGCGGTCGATCAGCGCGGCGATCGCAGGCGTGATCGCGACCGCGTAGCGCTCGGCCACACGTGCGAGGTCCACGAGTTTTTCCGGCGGCGCGAGGCCGGCCGCGACCAGTTCCGAGGGGAGGCGGATCGTCATGGCCGGCCTTGTAGCCCGGCTTGAGCGACAAGCGAAAGCCGGGGATCCCGGGTTTCCGCTGCGCTACGAACTACGAAACCGGCGTCCACAGCACCTGCTCGATGCGCTGCGCGCCGGTTGCCAGCATCACCAGCCGGTCGAAGCCGAGCGCGATGCCGGACGCGGGCGGCATGTGACCGAGTGCGGCAAGGAAGTCCTCATCGAGGGGGTAACGCTCGCCGTGCACGCGCTCTTTTTCCGCCATCTCGCTCTCGAAGCGGCGGCGCTGTTCGGCCGGGTCGGTGAGTTCGCCGAACGCGTTGGCGATCTCGACGCCGCAGACATAAAGCTCGAAGCGCTCGGCAACTTGGCGGTCATGCGTGGTCGGCCGGGCAAGCGCTGCTTCCGACACCGGATATTCGTCGAGAACGGTCGCGCGGCCGATGCCGAGATTGGGCTCGATGCGCTCGACCAGAACGCGGCTGAACACGTCGGCCCACGTGTCGTCATCGGCGACACGGATGCCCTGCCCTTTCGCGGCGGCGGCGAGCGCCTCGCGGTCATCAAGCGTCGCCAGCAAATCGATGCCGGCATGGCGCCGGAATGCCGCCGCCACTGTCAGCCGCTCCGGCGCGGAAAAGGGGTCGCATTCGCGCCCGCGAAAACTGAAGCTCTTCGTCCCGGCAGTTTCCGCAGCGGCCGCCAGCAGCGCGGCGCAATCGCCGATCAGCGCACCATACGGCTCGTCCGCCCGGTACCATTCCAGCATGGTGAACTCGGGGTGATGCAGCGCGCCGCGCTCGCGGTTGCGGAACACGCGCGCGAAGGTGAACAGCCGTTTTTCACCCGCCGCGAGCAGTTTTTTCGCGGCGAATTCGGGCGACGTGTGCAGGTAGAGCCGCGTCTTCGAGGCATCCGGCGAAAGGAGCTCGGTCGCAAACGCGTGCAGATGCGCCTCGTTGCCGGGCGATGCCTGCAAAATCGCGGTCTCGACCTCCATGAAGTTTTTCGCGCCGAACCACGCCCGGAAGGCCGCCGACATGCGATTTCGCGCGAGCAGGAACGGCCGCCGGTCGGCATAAACCTGCGGCGCCCACCAGGGAGACGCGATCATTCGCCCCTGCCCGGCCCGCCGACGAAATGACTGGCGCGCAGGCGCAAGATCAGTATGGTGCGCCCCGACAAATCGGGCTGTTTCGGGCCCGCCGCAGACAATCGAGGAACCATCGTGAAAGTCATCGCCTCCTCGCTCCGCAAGGGCAACATCGTCGAACTCGACAACAACCTCTACGTCGTGCTCAACGCCGAAAGTTTCCATCCCGGCAAGGGCACCCCGACCACGCAAGTGGACATGCGCCGGATCAGCGACGGGGTAAAGACCCAGCAGCGCTACAAGACCACCGAGCAGGTCGAGCGCGCCACCGTGGAGGAACGCGAGCATCAGTTCCTCTATCAGGACGGCGACGGCTTCCACTTCATGAACATGGAAAACTACGACCAGATCACCATGCAGTCCGACGTGATCGGCGATCAGTCGGCCTACCTGCATCCGGAAATGAAGGTGATGCTGAGCATGCACGAAGGCCGGGCGATCTCGATCGTGCTGCCGCAGAAGGTTACGCTGGAAGTCACCGACACCGAGCCGACCACCAAGGGGCAGACCGCGTCGTCCTCCTACAAGCCCGCGACCTTGTCGAACGGCGTGCGCACCAACGTACCGCCCTTCATCTCGGTCGGCACGCGCATCATCGTGATGACGGCCGACGGGAGCTACGTGGAGCGCGCGAAGGACTGAGTCTTCCGGCGCAGCTCAGTGCTCTTTGTCTTTCGCCCCGTCGCCGACGCGATCCGAGATCGCCAGCAACAGCGTCGAGACCACGAACACCATGTGGATGCCGACCAACCAGGCGAGCCTCGTCGTATCGGGATATTTGTCCAGGTTCATGAAGGCTTTAAGCACCTGGATCGCGGAGATCGCCACGATCGAGGCCATCAGCTTCTGCTTCAGCCCGGCGAAATCGACCTTGGCGAGCCAGTCCGGCCAGTCCGGATGCTCGGCGGCGTTGATCTTCGAGACGAAATTCTCGTAGCCGGAAAAGATCACAATCAGGATCAGGCTGCCGGTGAGCGTCAAATCGACGAGACCGAGCACGCCGAGCGTGATGTAGGATTCGCCTGCTCCGCGCGCATGCAGGATGAACTCGAACAGGCCGACGCCGAAGTGAAACAACAGGACCAGCAGCGCGACCACGAGACCGAGATAGAACGGCGCCATCAGCCAGCGGCTGTTGAAGATGATGAACTCGATGACGCGTTCGACCGGTTTCATGGATTGTTGCCTCTGTCGATCGCGCGACCATACCCCGGCGCGATGACAAAAAAAGAGGGGCGCGGAAGGCGCCCCTCGCAATGTCATCTGGACGGCGCGTCAAGCGGCTGCGACGCCGGTGCCGATCGGGCAGCTCACGCCGGTGCCGCCGAGACCGCAATAGCCCATCGGGTTCTTGGCGAGATATTGCTGGTGATAGTCCTCGGCGAAATAGAACTCGCCGGCGTCCGCGATCTCCGTGGTGATCGCCCCATAGCGCCCGGCCGCGAGCGCCTTCTCGTATACGGCCTTCGAGACCTCGGCGGCCTTGCGCTGCTCAGGCGTCGTCACATAGATGCCCGAGCGGTACTGGGTGCCCACGTCGTTACCCTGGCGCATGCCCTGGGTCGGGTCGTGGTTCTCCCAGAACACCTTGAGCAGCTGCTCGTAGCTCGTCGTCGACGGGTCGAAGACGACGCGGACCGTCTCCGCATGGCCGGTCCGACCGGAGCACGCCTC
>JAXDOA010000109.1:0-2586 GCA_034669125.1 Hyphomicrobiales bacterium | reverse complement strand
CGCAGCACAATCATGAAGAGACCCCACCCGCCTCGCTTCGCTCGGCACCCTCCCCCTTCGGGGGAGGGATGACCACCTGCTCATCCATCAGCTTTTCGATCTCGACCACGGACTCCTGATACCGCCGGTCGACCAGCAGCGCGGCGCGCCTGCGGGGCCTGGCCAAATCGATATCGATGATCTGCTTGATGCGGCCGGGCGAGCGCGTCAGCACCACCACGCGGTCTGACAGGAACACCGCCTCCTCCACGCTGTGCGTGACGAACAGCACGGTCTTGCGGTCGCGCTCCCAGATTTCCAAGAGCTCGTGCTGCATGCCGGTGCGCGTGTGCGCGTCGAGCGCGCCGAACGGCTCGTCCATCAAGAGGATGCTCGGCCCGTAGGCGAGCGTGCGCGCGATCGCGACACGCTGCTTCATGCCGCCGGACAGCTCCTTGGGGTAGAAGTTCTCGTAGCCCTTGAGATGCACCATCTCGATCAACGCGCGGGCGCGATCCTCGGCGATCTTCTTCGGCGCGCCCTGCTCGATGAGGCCGTACATCACGTTGCCGAGCACGGTCTTCCAGGGAAACAACGCGAACTCCTGAAACACCGGCCCGCGATCCGGCCCCGGGCCGGTGACACCTAAGCCCTTCACCCGCACCGCGCCGCTCGTCGGGGTCACGAACCCGCCCACGATATAGAGCAAGGTCGACTTGCCGCAGCCCGACGGCCCCAGGATCGAGACGAACTCGCCCTCGGCGACATCGAGCGAAATGTCGCTCAGGGCCAGATGGCTCGTGCCGCGCGCGGTCTCGAAGGTCTTCGACAATCGCTCGATGGAAATCATGCTGGCCAGGGCGGTCCTCGCGAATGGCGCAGCATTCGCACAGGCGGACCTGTCAGGCAAACCACGGCAGGCTCTCGTTGTCGCACGCTGCGCCAAGGGCTGATTGACCGGGTGACGGATCGGTATCCGCGCGCCATACTGGCTTGGGGCGCGCTCGATGAGGCGACGGCGCAAAGCCGCGCGAGAACACTTGGGAGGAAGCCATGACGATCCTCATCCCGTCACGTCGCGATGTCCTGAAAGGCGCGAGTGCGCTCACCCTTGGTGCATCGCTCGGCTCAAGCTCGGCCCACGCTCAGCGCAGCATGACATCGCGCGAGAAGGAGCTTTACGAACTCGCCAAAAAGGAAGGCGAGGTCACCTGGTACACCGCCCATTCCAACGACACGACCGCGCAGGCGCTCGGCCGCGATTTCGAGGCGGCGTTTCCCGGCATCAAGGCGAACGTCGTGCGCACGACCGCGCAGGTCGCCTATCAGCGCCTGACGCAGGAGCAGAAGGCCGGCGCGATGCAGGTCGACGTGTTCTCGTCGACCGACATCGGCCACTACGTGGCGCTGAAGGAAAAGAGCCTCTTGGAAAAATACGTGCCGGAGAACGCGAGCCGCGTGATCGAGGTCTACAAGAACTACGACCCCGACGGCTTCTATACCGTCACCTCGGCCGGCCTGATCGGGATCGGTTACAACACCGCGAAACTGAAGGAGGCGGACGCGCCGAAGAACTGGACCGACCTCACCGATCCGAAATGGAAGGACAAGATCGCGCTCGGCCACCCCGGTTTCTCCGGCTATGTCGGCACCTGGGTGGTCAGCCTGAAGAAGCTTTACGGCTGGGATTTCTTCGAGAGGATTTCGAAGAACAATCCGCAGATCGGCCGCTCGATCAACGACACCGTCACCATGCTCAACGCGGGCGAGCGCGTCGTCGCGGGCTCCGGCCCGAACGGCACCGTGATGGAAAGCGCCGGCAAGGGCAATCCGCTCGCCATGATCTATCCGCCCGACGGCACTGTGCTGATCATCGCGCCCTCCGGTATCCCTAAGGGCGTGAAGCACCCGAATGCCGCCAAGTTGTTCATGGAATATCTGCTCACCGTCGAGGCCTCGAAAATCTGGGTGGCGCACTTCAACGAGTCGATGCGGTCGGAGGTGAAGCCGCTCGGCGGCGCCAAGTCCGCCGCCGACGTGAAGACGATCCGCCCGACGGTGGAAGAAATCACCAGCGGCATCCCCGAAGTCATCAAGCAGTGGCGCGACACGTTTGGTGTGTAACCGCGCATGACAGCCGCGCTCGACAATCTCGCGACGCCCGCCGAACGCCCGCTCGCGCGCCGCTTCCGGCTGGCCGATCCGAGCATGATCCTCTGGATCGCGATGATCGCGATCCTGGTCTTCCTCATCCTCAGCCCGATGGTGCGGCTGGTCGTCTCGAGCTTCCAGGAGCCCGAGACCGGGCGGCTGACGCTATCCAACTACGCCGAAGCCTACGGCCGCGCGCGACATTTGCAGGCGCTGTGGAACACGCTGGTGTTCGGCTCGGGTGTCGCGGTCCTCGCCGTCATTTTCGGCGTGCCGCTCGCCTGGGCGATCTCGCGCACCGACATGCCGGCGAAGGGCTTCATCCGCCTGATGGTGTTCGGCGCCTTCATCATCCCGCCTTATCTCGGCGCGATCGGCTGGATCCTGCTCGCGGGCCCGAACGCCGGATGGCTCAACAGGGTGTGGATGGGACTGACCGGCGCCGAAAGCGGCCTG
>JAXDOA010000108.1:0-5232 GCA_034669125.1 Hyphomicrobiales bacterium | reverse complement strand
GAGCGTCGGCGGCGCCATGACCACCGGCTATGGCGAACAGCTCGGCACCATCGCGGTCGGAAAGGCTGCGGATCTCTCGCTGATCGACTGGAAACAGATTTCCTATCCGTATCTCGACGAGGAGATGCCGCTGCTCGACGCCGTGATCCAGCGTGCCAAGACCGAGGGAATGCGCATCGTGATGTGCAACGGCGAGGTGATCTACGAGAACGGCCGCTTCACGCGCGTCGATCGCGACAATGCGCTCAAGACGCTGCATGACGAGTTGCAGCACGCGCTCAGCGACGATGAGGTCGAGCGGCGCAATCTATCGAAAGCGCTGCTGCCGCATGTGAAGAAGTTCTATACGGGCTATTTCGACCCATCGAAGCACGAACCGTTCTACCGGCAGAGCTCGCGCGTTTGACGCGGGAATGAACAACGTCGCCGCCCCTCAGGAACATGTCATCGTCTGATTATGGACCGTCGCACGAAATGTGCGCATTTTAGAGAAAAGCGGACGCCGTGTTTTATGAGTACACGGCCCTAAGCCGGGCGCCGCACGGACGGCCGCATGAACTGGAACAGGTCGAGCGGCGCGTTAAGGCTTGGCCGCGGACGGCGCTGCGCCGAAATGTCCGTCGGCGGCGCGACCGCTGCCTCGGTCTCGGCGGAGGCGGCGTGGCGGGGACCCCACAATTCGCGCACGACCGGCGCGACGGGGCCGCGCTGGTCGGGGTGATAGAGCGTCTCGAACAGCGGACCTTGCGCATTCTTCGCTGGCGCGTCAGCGAAAGCCGCGACACGATCCGCGAACGTCGCGGACTCGTTTGCCGTCACGTTTGCGGTTACACGCGCGGGCGTGACGGCCTCCGCGCTCACGGCCGGACTCGCAGGCGCCACCGCCGCGACTGTGGACACAGGCGCCGCCGGCGTGATCGCGATGGTCTTCACGGTCTTCGGCGTCAGCATGCTGGTATCGGCAACCTGCATGACCGGGGGCGCTGCCGGAACGGGAACCCTCGTGGCCGCGATCTGCGCGGCGGGCTTGACGACACTCGCCGGCTTCGCCTCCGCAATCTCCGTCGCGCTGCCGATCACGTTGTGGCGCGAGACGAGCCCCGCGTAGACCTGCTTCAGGCTGCGCGCCGCACCCGCCTTGTCATAGAAGATCGCGTTGTTCGCGTGCGCGGCGCGCGGGAACAGCGCTGCCGCCTTGCCGTTCGGATTGGCTTCCGCGGCCTTGATGAAGCGCGACGCGCCGGAGGCGCCGAGAAAATGCGCCATGTAGAGTTCGCCGTCGGTCGGCTTGCGCCCGAGCCGGTCGGTCAGCACCTTGGCGTTGGAGTTCGCGAACGCGCCGGCCATCACGGCATTCGCGGCCGGGTCCTTGCGCAGCGCGAAGATTTCGTTGCGCAGCGCCGGGTCGTTGACGACAAACCGCCCCGAGGAGGTCTTGCTGATCGCGTCGGCGTACTTGCCATAGCCGTGCGCGGCACCTGCCTGCTTCATCGTGCCGAGCCACGTCTGGTCGATGAACTGGAACAGGCCGGTCGCCGAGGACGTCTTGGCCTTGGCGTCGGGATTGAGATTGGATTCGCGCAGCGCCGTATTGAGCAGATACTCGAAACCGGCGCCGGTCTTGCGCGCCGCATCGCGGATCGCGCCGGTCATGCGCGTGGCGAGATCCGTCGTCGCCCCGCTTACCCGGGCCGCAATATCGATCGCTGCATCGGTGCCCATGGGCGCGCCTTGGCTGGCCGGAACGCCTTCCCGCCGCCTTGCACCATCTGCCGTTATGGTAAATGACGGGTTAATTCGGAACCGCGTCCGGCGACCCAGGTTCCGAAACGGAGAGAGTAGATGGACCAGATGACAGCCATGCGAAGCTCGCGCGGAGGCATGTATTTCGAGGCTTTCGAGGTCGGCAAGGTCTACGAGCACACGCTGCGGCGCACCGTCACGCAGATGGACAACATGCTGTTCTCCAACATGACGCTCAATCCGCAGCCGCTGCACATCGATCGGGAGTTCTGCGAGAAGGAAACCGAGTGGGGCCAGCCGCTGATGAATTCGCTGTTCACGCTCGGTCTCATGGTCGGGATTCAGGTCTCCGACATGACGGTCGGAACGACCATCGCCAATCTCGGCATGACCGACGTGAAATTCCCCCACCCGCTGTTCGAGGGCGACACCATCCATTGCTCGAGCGAGGTACTCGCGAAGCGCGAGTCGAAGTCGCGCCCCGGCGCGGGCATCGTCGACCTGCACATCCGCGCCTACAATCAGAACAACAAGCTGGTCGCGGAGTGCAAGCGCCAGGCGTTCATGCTGATGGCGCCGAAGTAATGCGGTCGTTCCTCTTCGTCCCGGCCGACAGCGAACGCAAACTCGCCAAGGGGGCCAAGTCCGGCGCCGACGCGATTATCCTCGATCTGGAGGACTCAGTCGCGGCCGACCGCAAGGCTGGCGCGCGCGAAACCGCCCTCGCCTACCTGAAGCAGCACGCCGCGCGGACGGAGCGGCCGCGCCTCCTCGTGCGCGTGAACGCGCTCGACACCGGCCTGACCGACGCCGATCTCGATGCCGTGGTGTCCGGCCGGCCGGACATGATCCTGCTGCCGAAGGCCGAGGGCGGCGCTGCGGTCACGCATCTCGACGCCAAGCTCACGGCGCGCGAGGCGCTGTGCGGCCTGCCCGAGGGCTCGATCAAAATTCTCGCGCTCGCGACCGAAACCGCCGCATCCCTGTTCGTCTGCGGCACCTACCGCAATTCAAGCCCGCGGCTCATCGGCATCACCTGGGGCGCAGAGGATCTGTCGGCGGAGCTCGGCGCCGAGACCAACCGCGACGAAGGCGGCCGCTTCACCTCGCCCTATTGGCTCGCGCGCAATCTCTCGCTCGCGGCAGCATCCGCCGCGCGCGTGCAGGCGATCGACACGGTCTACGCGGATTTCCGCAACATGGACGGCTTGCGCGCGGAAGCGATCGAAGCGCGGCGCGACGGCTTCACCGCCAAGATGGCGATCCACCCGGCGCAAGTTGCGATCATCAACGAGGTGTTCACGCCGGCCGCAGACGAGATCGCGAAGGCGCAGGCCATCGTGAAAGCCTTCGCCGACAGCCCATCATCCGGCGTGGTCGCGATCGGCGGCGTGATGTACGACCGCCCGCACCTCACGCGCGCCGAACGGCTGCTCGCGCGGGTGAAAGGGTGACCTAATCCGATTGTCCGGCGCGTCCGATCTGGCGGTAGAAGCGGATGGCGCCGGGGTGGAGCGGGAGGAACGTATTGCGCTCCATGTTGGCGGGCACGGTCGCGGCCGCCGATGCGTGCACCTCCATCATCTCCTCGTGCTTGTCGAACACGACGCGGACGATGTTGTAGACGAGGTCGGCCGGCAGGTCGGCATGCGCGACGGCGAAATTGTAAAGGCCAAGCGTCTGATAGTCGCGCAGCAATGACGGATAGGTGCCGGCCGGAACGCGCGAGGGGCTGAGTTCCGGCATCGCCAGCCGGAGCGTCGCGATGTTCTCAGGGCTGAACGTCACGTAACGCACCCGGTTCTTCGCTTCCAGCTCGATGAACGAGGGAAACGGCACGCCCGCGCCGACCGCCAGCACATCGATGGTCCGCGCGTTCATCTGCGCCGCGAGATCGGACCACTCGCCGAAAACGAATGTCGCGGCGATCTTCAGCGTGTTGAAGAACTCCGGGATGTACGTCGCCGACGTTCCGCCGCGCGGGCCGATGCCGATGCGCTTGCCCGCCATGTCGGCAATCGAGCGGATGTTCGACTCCTGAAACGCCAGAAGCTGGAACGGCGTGTCGTACATCGGAAACATCGCGCGCATCGATCGCGCCGGCTTCTTGCCGGCCCAGACGCCGGTCGCATTCCAGGCTTGCAGCGCGATGCCGCTGGTGACGAAAACGACTTTCGCTTCCCCCGCTTCCAGCAATTCGATGTTCTGCGTCGGGCCGTCGGTCGGCCGCATCGTTACGGGCACATCGAGCGAGCGCGTGAGGATTTTTGCCAGGCCCTCGCCATAAACGTAATACGTCCCGCCGGGTGACGCCGTGCCGATCGTCAGATGATCCGGCCAATTGGGATCGGCGGCCCGGCAGGGCGCCGCTCCGGCCAGCAACGCCACGACGATGCCGGCGATCAGCTTTGCGATCCGCATGGTGGCCTCCCCGGTTCAGGCCCGGCCGGCGCTTGGTAACAGCGGGTCGGGCGGGCCCATCGCGGCCTCGGGATCGGAGGCTTCGGTCTCGGTTTCACGATCGAGCACGCGGCGCATGCGATCCTCGTCGAGCGACTTCTCCCACTTGGCGACGACGATGGTGGCGACACCGTTGCCGACCAGATTGGTCAGCGCCCGTGCCTCGGACATGAAGCGGTCCACACCGAGGATCAGCGCAATGCTTGCGACCGGAATGGTACCGACCGAGGCGAGCGTCGCCGCCAGCACGATGAATCCGGACCCCGTGACGCCGGCGGCGCCCTTCGAGGTGAGCAGCAGGATTCCGATAATGCCGAGCTGTTGCCACAGCGTGAGCTCGGTGTTGGTCGCCTGCGCCAGGAAGATGGCGGCCATGGTCAGGTAGATGCAGGTGCCATCGAGGTTGAAGGAGTAGCCGGTCGGCACCACCAGCCCGACCACGGACTGCTTGCAGCCGAGGTTTTCCAGCTTCGCGATCATGCGCGGCAGCACGGATTCGGACGACGAGGTGCCGAGAACGATCAGCAGCTCCTCCTTGATGTACTTGATGAACTTGAGAATGTTGAAACCGGCGAGCCGCGCGATCGAGCCGAGAACGACGAGCACGAACAGCAGGCAGGTTAGGTAGAACGCCATCATCAACTGAGCGAGCGACAGCAGCGTTGCGACACCGTACTTGCCGATCGTAAACGCCATCGCGCCGAATGCCCCGATGGGCGCTGCTTTCATGATGATGCCGACGATGCCGAAGAACGCATGCGAGACGATGTCGATGAGGGCGAGCACCGGCCGCCCGCGCTCACCCAGCATGGACAGGCCGAACGCAAACAGGATCGCGAAGAACAGAACCTGCAGGATCTCCCCTTCGGCGAACGCGCCGACGACCGTGTTGGGGATGATGTGCATCAGGAATTCGACGGTGCTCTGCTGGCCCGCCTTGGTGGTGTAGACCTGAATCGACTTGGTATCGATGCTGCGCGCGTCGACGTTCATGCCGACGCCGGGCTGCAGGACATTGACGACGATCAG
>JAXDOA010000107.1:0-11067 GCA_034669125.1 Hyphomicrobiales bacterium | reverse complement strand
GGCAGGCACGCGCCGAGACCGCATTGCGGCGCGTCGCAGCCGACGCAAACCTCTCGCGCGACGTGCGCGACATTGTCGACCGCTCGCTCGAGCCAGGCTGAACAGCTGCAAGAAATGCCGATGGAATCGGTAGTTGTGGCACCCGCGCCGGAGTATGCGTAGTATTTCTGACGCGCTGATCGCTGCTTGAAATTATTTCTCTCAATCGATTCGCGGACTCTCGACAAATCAGCCGAATTGGATTCAGATCGGCATGATTCGGCAAAGATGCGGCACATCCTTCCGAGTCAAGGGTGATTGGGGATAAGTCCGAACGGAGGCCTGAATGGCGCGCGCCGAAAGCGCGAGCGCGTCTGCGCATTCCGATTCCATCAAGGGGTTGGCGCAAGCGGTCGCAAGGCCCGCTTACCGGCGGTTGCTCACGGCCGAGCCTTTTCTGCGCCGCGCCGTACCGGTTCTCATCGTCGCCTTCCTGGTGACGCTCGGGATCGCGGCGGTCGTCGATATCCGCGAGCGGTTGCGCCAGGCCATCGCCAAATCCGCCGACGAACTCGATTTGGCAGCGACCGTGATGGCGGAGCGCATCGAGCGCCTGTCAGCCAATGAATCCGGCGACCCGGTGGTGCGCGGCTTCCGCGCCTTCGAGCGCATCGACTGGCCGCGCGCGACGGCCGCGGGCCGCCTGGTCCTGCTGACGGACGCGAGCAGCACGATCATCGCGACGCAGCCCGCGCTGAACGGCTACATCGGCCGCAAGCTCAACGAGGCGATCGGCCGCGACCCGCGCATCTCCCCCGTCGTGCTTCAGCCCGGCGTCTCGGAGCTCACCCTCGGCGACGGCTCCGGCATCCTGCTCGCGCAACGCAACCTCAACGCTCCCCTTGGCCAGCTCGCCATCATGCAGCGCCGCGCCGTCGTGCTCGGCGAATGGCGCGCCGACACGACGCTTGCGGTCACGCTGTTTTCGGCGACCGGCTTCGTGGTGCTGATGCTCGGCTTTGCGTTCCTGTGGCAGTCGCGCCTGATGCGCGAGACCGCCAGCATCGAGGACACCGTGCACAGCCGCATCGACACCGCACTCAACTGCGGGCGTTGCGGACTGTGGGATTGGGACCTCGCCAGCGGGCGCGTGTTCTGGTCGCAGTCGATGTTCGACATTCTCGGGCTTCCGCCGCACAACAAGCTGCTCGGGTTCGGCGAGATCAGCGGGTTCGTGCATCCCGACGATGTCCAGCTCTATGAGCTCGCGACACAGCTTGCTGATGCCAGTTCGTCCTCGATCGACAGCGTGTTCCGCATGCGGCACGCGAGCGGCAACTGGGTGTGGCTGCGCGCGCGCTGCGAACTGGTGCGCCAGCCGGGCGAGTCCCACCCCCACTTGATCGGGATCGCGGTGGACATCACCGAGCAGAAGCGGCTTGCCGAGGAGAGCGCCACCGCAGAAATGCGGCTGAGCGACGCGATCGAGGCGATCTCGGAAGCCTTCGTGGTGTGGGACGCGGACAATCGGCTCGTCCTGTGCAACTCCAAATTCCAGAGCCTGCATGGACTGACCGACGAGGCGGTCGCGGCCGGAACGCCTTACGAGGACATCTCGGCGGCCGGCAGCAAGCCGATCGTGCGTATGCAATTGTCGAGCGAGGGGCGCGCGGTCCCGGGCGCGCGCACCTTCGAGGCACAACTGGACGATGGGCGCTGGCTGCAGATCAGCGAGCGGCGGACCAAGGATGGCGGCTTCGTCTCGGTCGGCACCAATATCACCCAGCTCAAGCTGCACGAAGAGAAGCTGATCGAGAGCGAGAAGCGCCTGAAGGCGACTGTGGTCGATCTGCGCTCATCGCAGCAGGCGCTGGAGCGCCAGACCGAACAACTGGCCTACCTCGCCGAGCGCTACGCCGAGCAGAAGGACCGCGCCGAGGAAGCCAACCAGGCGAAGTCGGCATTCCTCGCCAACATGAGCCACGAGCTGCGCACCCCGCTCAATGCCATCATCGGATTCTCCGAGATGATGGAATCCGGGATGTTCGGGCCGCTCGGCGACGTCAAGTATCTCGAATATTGCCGCGATATCGGCGAGAGCGGGCGCTATCTGCTCGACGTCATCAACGACATTCTCGACATGTCGAAGATCGAAGCCGGGCGCACGAGCCTTGAATTCGAGACGTTCGAGCTCGACTCGTTCCTCGCCGACATCATGCGTCTGGTCGCGGCGCGCGTCGATGAGAAGCGGCTCACCGTCAACGCCGAGATCGAGCCCGCGATCCGGCTGCGCGCCGACCGCCGGACCGTGAAGCAGATCGTCATCAATCTCTTGTCCAATGCGGTGAAGTTCACGCCCGACGGCGGGCGCGTCACCGTGCGGGCACGCATCGTCAACGGTTTCGTCAACCTTGCCATCGAGGATACCGGCATCGGAATCCCGAAGGAGGCGCTGAAGAAACTCGGCAAGCCGTTCGAGCAGGTGGAAAGCCAGCTCACCAAGACCCATCGGGGTTCGGGCCTCGGGCTCGCGATCGCAAAATCGCTGGCCGAACTACACGGCGGCGCGATGCGCATCCGCTCATCGCTTGGCGTCGGCACGATCGTGATGGTGCGGCTGCCGGTGGACGGCGGGGTGACGATGAACCCGGCCGAGGAATTGAGCAAGGCGAGCTAAGGCGCCTTCCCCAAAATCCGCACGAAGCTCGCGCGCACGCGCGCCTGCGTTTCGGTGAGGTGCGCTTCGAGCGTGGTGAAATCTGGAACGTCCCCGGCACGCGCCAACAGACTGAGCAGTCCCGGCCCTGCCGATTTCGGATCGAACGGACCCGAGAGGCACAGCCGCAGGATCTGCGTCAGGTTCTGATAGAGCCGCACGGCCGGGCGCAGCACGTCGGCGTCCTCCGGTGTCAGCACGCCAAGCCGCGCGGCCTTGTCGAGCGCGCGCGCGGTCGAGGTATCGAGAATTTCCGGTTTCACGGCCGCGTGCACCAGTTGCAGGTATTGCGCGATGAATTCGAGATCGACCAGCCCGCCCGCGACGTATTTCAAATTCCAGCGCTCGTTGTCGCCTTTTTCCGTGGCGATCGCGGTGCGCATTTCGACCACATCGCCAGCGATCGTTTCGGCATCGCGCGGGCGGCACAGCACAGCCCGGATCACTTGCTCCACGCGCGCCGCAAACGCGGGCGGAGCGGAGACGACGCGCGCGCGCGTGAGCGCCAGATGCTCCCAGGTCCAGGCTTCGTTTTCCTGATAGCTCTCGAATGAGCCGATCATCGTCGCAACCGGGCCCGAGCGGCCCGACGGCCGCAGCCGCATGTCAACACTATAGAGCGCGCCGTAGTTGGTCGGCGCGGCGAGCGCGCTGACCAGGCGCTGCGTCACGCGCGCGAAATACTGGCCGCCATAGAGCGGCCGCGGCCCGTCGGATTGCGGGTGCTCCTCGTCGAAATCGTACACGATGATGAGATCGAGGTCGGATGCGGCGGTCATCTCGCGCCCGCCGAGCTTGCCGAGCGCGAGAATCGCGCTTTGCTGCCCCTTCATGCGGCCATGCGCGGCGACGAAATTGTCCTCGACCGCCCGGTGCACCGCGCGAATGATCACATCGGCGAGCCGCGCGAAGGCTTCGCCCGCCTGCTCGGCCGACACGGTGCCGGACAGGATGCGCGCCCCGATCAGGAACATGTGCTCCTGGCCGAACTGGCGCGCGCGGTCGAGCAGGTCTTCGTATGAGAGAGCCTGCGCAAGCGAGCCGGAAAGTTCGGCGGCAAGCTTGTCGGCGTCCGGCAATGCGCCGAAGAACGAGGGCTCGATCAGCGCATCCATCACGTGCGGATAGCGCGCCAGAATATCGGCGAGCCGCGGCGCGTTGCCGAGCGCCAGCGCGAGCAATGCGACGAAATCCGGATTGCGCCGCAACAGCGACAACAGCCGCGCGCCGCCGTGCAGGCCCGCGAGGAACTGGTCGAGCGCCACCAGCGCCCGATCGGGATTTTCCGAGCGCGCGAGCTGGTCGATCAGCACCGGCACCAGGTCGGCCAGGTGCGAGCGCGCAAACTCGCCCTTGAGCGAGCGGTATTCGCCGGCGAGCCAGCGCCGCACCGCCTGGCTGACCTCGAGCGGACGGCGAAAGCCCATTGCGGCGAGCTTGTCGAGCGTCTCGGTGGCGTCTTTGTCCGGGGGAAACGCGAGGGCGCGGCGGGAGGCTTCGGCAGCGGGTGCGTCCTCGAACAGCCGCGCATAATGGCGCTGCACCTTGCGCAGATGGTCGAGCAGCACGGCCGCGAAGGCATCGTGGCTCTCGTATCCGAGGAAACGCGCGAAGCACTCAAGCGCCTCGCGCTCGTCCGGGAGCGTGTGCGTCTGTTCGTCGGCCACCATCTGCAGGCGGTGCTCGGTGACGCGCAGAAAGCGGTAGGCCTCGGCAAGATCGCGCGCGGCATCGCGGCTGATCCAGCCGCCTTTGGCGAGGTCTTCGAGCGTGATCAGCGTCTGGCGGCCGCGCAATTCGCGATGCCGCCCACCCGCGATGAGCTGCTGCGTCTGCACGAAGAACTCAATCTCGCGGATGCCGCCGCGCCCGAGCTTGATGTTGTGGCCCTCGATCGCGATCTCGTCGTGGCCCTTGTAGGCCGCCATCTGGCGCTTCATCGCGTGCACGTCGGCGACCGCGCCGTAATCGAGATATTTGCGCCAGACGAACGGCGCGACTTCCTTCAGGAAGGTTTCGCCGACCGCAATGTCGCCGGCGCAGGCGCGCGCCTTGATCATCGCGGCGCGCTCCCAGTTCTGCCCCGTGCTCTCATAGTAGTTGAGCGCGGACGCGATCGAGATCGCAATCTGGGTCGAGGCGGGATCGGGGCGCAGGCGCAGATCGGTGCGGAACACGTAGCCGTCCGCCGTGCGCTCCTGCATCAGTTTGACGAGATTGCGCGTGAGGCGGACGAACAGCCCGCCCGGCTCGACGCCATTGGCGAGCGCGGGTGCGTCCGCGTCGTAGAGCACGATGAGATCGATATCGCTGGAATAGTTGAGCTCGAAGGCGCCCATCTTGCCCATCGCGAGCGCGACGTAGCCGCTGCCCTGCTCGGGCTTTGCGGCGTCGGCCGGCTTGAGCTTGCCGGATGCCGCGGCGCCGGCCAGCAGATAGCGCACGGCAGCTCCGAGCGCCGCGTCGGCGAATTCGGTGAGCGCGCGCGTGACGCGCTCGACCGGCCAGACCCCGCCGATGTCGGCGAGCCCGATCAGCAGCGCGGCCTCGGCCTTGCCACGGCGCAAGGCGCGCATGATGTCGGCGTCATTCGCGGCACGTCCCGCGCGCCCAACGTCCGCGATCAGCGCGGCGAAATGGGTGTCGGGGTTGGCTTCGAGGATGCCGAGGAAGCGATCCGGTTCCGCGCGGATGAGGTCCCAAAGATAAGGCGAGGCCTCGGCGATCGACGCCAGCAACTCGCCAAGTTTTGAGTCGCGCGATTTGGCCGGTGAAAGAAGCTGCTTGATCGCCTTGCCGGCCGCCGTGCGCGCGATCTCGCCGAGCCATTCCTCGACCCGTGCGCGCGCTACCTTGGGTGCGGAGAGCTTCGGCGCGGCCTTGATGACCGCGGCCAGCCCTGTTCCCGGCGCCTCGGTCTTCCTTGCGGCGCGTTTCGCCGGTCCGGCCATGATCTTCTTTCTTTTCTCGCGTGCGGCGCGCTCGCGCTGAGAGCGCATAGCAGATTCAAAATCCTCCGGGCTGTTGGTTTGCCGCGCGACTCGTTACTTCAACATTCATTGAAATATCGCTTGACAGGTGACAAGATATTTCAATAATCCTTGAAATATGGAAAAAACCACCGTCATCGACGCCCTTGCGGCCCTCGCGCAGGAAAACCGCCTCGATACCTACCGGCTGCTGGTCCAGGCGGGACCGGACGGCCTTTCGGCGGGCGAGATCGCGGCCTCGCTCGGCTTGCCGCCGAACACGCTCTCGTTTCACTTCGACCGATTACGCCAGGCCGGTCTCGTGACCGTGCGCCGCAACGGCCGCTCGATGATCTACGCGGCGCGCTACGACACCATGCACGCGCTGATCGGCTTCCTTACCGAGAAATGCTGCGCGGGCCAGCCGGAGCTTTGCGCACCGGCCGGATGCGCGCCAACCATCAAGAGCGAAAAGGAGACGACCCCATGAAGCGGCTCCATGTGCATGTGTCGGTCGAGAACCTCTCCGAGGCGATCGGCTTCTATGCGGCGCTGTTCGCCGCGCAGCCTGTGGTGACGAAGCCCGACTACGCCAAATGGATGCTCGACGATCCGCGGATCAATTTCGCGATCTCGACGCGCGGGCGTCCGCCGGGTCTCGATCACCTCGGTATCCAGGCCGAAGATCAGGGGGAATTGCACGAGGTCTACGGGCGGCTGCAACAAGCCGCGCGTCCGGTACTCGAACAGGGCGAGACCACGTGCTGCTACGCGCGTTCGGAAAAGTCCTGGATCGAGGACCCGGCCGGCATCTCGTGGGAAATGTTCCTCACGCACGGCGAGAGCACGAATTATGGCGACGGCACAGGCGAGCGCGGCGTTCAGTTGAGCCGCGCCGAAGCGGCCCCCGTTGCGGCATGCTGCGGGCCCAAAGCCGAGACCGAGGCAGCGCCCGCGTGCTGCACCTGAGGACGTGCGATGGCCGAGCGCGCGTATAACGTCCTGTTCCTCTGCACCGGCAATTCGGCGCGCTCGATCATCGCCGAAGCGATCCTCAACCGCGAAGGAAGCGGAAAACTTCGCGCCTTCAGCGCCGGCAGCCATCCCAAGGGCGCGGTCAACCCGCACACCATCCACCTGCTGCAGCGGCTCAACCACGACACCTCGGCACTGCGCTCGAAGTCTTGGGAAGAATTCGCGCAGCCGGGCGCGCCGAAACTCGATTTCGTGTTCACGGTTTGCGATGACGCGGCGGGCGAGAGCTGTCCGGTTTGGCCCGGCCAGCCGATGACGGCGCACTGGGGAATTCCGGATCCGGCGGCGGCGCATGGCACGGACGCGGAGATCGCTGTGGCGTTCAGCGACGCCTACCGGATGCTGAACCAGCGCATCGGCATCTTCGTCGCGCTGCCGCTCCGCGCACTCGACACGCTCACTTTGCAAGCGCGCTTGCGCGATATCGGACGCATGGCGGGCGCAACCGCGCGCGCCGAAGCCTGATGCCGACGCCGCGCGCGCTGGCGGCCGAAGGGCTCGGCACCGCATTCCTGCTCGCGACCGTCGTCGGCTCCGGGATCATGGCGGAGCAGCTTTCCGGCGGAAACGGCGCGCTGGCGCTGCTCGGCAATACTCTACCGACCGGCGCGATTTTGGTGGTGCTGATCCTGGTGTTCGGCCCGCTCTCCGGCGCGCACTTCAACCCGGCGGTAAGCCTTGCGTTCGCCGTGCGCGGACAATTCCCCCGGAACGCGGTCGCGCCTTACATCGTGGTGCAAATCGGGGGCGCCATACTCGGCGCATGGGCGGCGCACCTGATGTTCGACCTGCCGGTGCTGCAGCTCTCGACCAAGGTGCGCACTGGCACAGGCCAATGGTTTGCCGAAGGCGTGGCGACCTTCGGCCTCGTGCTCACGATTTTCGGCTGCGTCGCGCGGACGCCTGCGGCGACGCCCTACGCGGTCGGGCTCTACATCACCGCCGCGTACTGGTTCACCGCATCGACCTCGTTCGCCAATCCTGCGGTGACCGTGGCGCGCGCGCTGTCCGATACCTTCGCCGGGATCGCGCCGGGCGGCGCACCGGCGTTCATCGCGGCGCAGCTTGCGGGAGCGCTTGCCGCCGTCTCGGTCGCTGGGTGGCTGTGGAATGCGAGGGCGGAAGCCAACATCGATTGACAATCAGCCGGCGGCGCTGCGCGGCAAGCTGATGACGACCCTCAGCCCCGGCGCATTGCCCTCCAGCGTCAGTTCGCCGCCGTGCAGTTGCGCGACCGCCGCCGCGAGGCTGAGGCCCAGACCCGAGCCCTGCTCGGCTGCGCTTTGATCCAGGCGCACGAAGCGTTCGACGGCGCGGCTGCGATCCGCCTGCGCGATACCCGGCCCCCGGTCCGCAACGATGAGCAGCACGCGCTCACCTTCCGGCCGCACCGCCAGCACGATCTCGGGTATTTGCGCGGCGGCTTCAGTGTTTTGCGCGACGGCTTCACCGTTTTGCACCGGCCGCGCGTATTTGATCGCGTTGTCGATCAGATTGGCGAGCGCCTGACTGAGCAGTTCGCGGTTACCCTTGATCGGCGCCGCTTCGGGCGCATCGATCGTCAGCTTCAGGCCCTTCTCCTCGGCCAACGGCTCGTAGAGCTCGCAGACCCCGCGCACGATCTCGGCGGCGTCGAACTCGGTCATGTTGTCGCGCGCCTGCCCCGACTCGGCGCGCGCGATCATCAGCAGCGCATCGAAGGTGCGGATCAGCCCGTCGGATTCCTCGATCATGCCGTGCAGCGCCGCGCGGTACTCGGACTCCGACTTCGCGGTGCGCAGCGCCGCCTCGCAGCGGTTGCGCAGGCGCGTCAGCGGCGTCTTGAGATCATGCGCGATGTTGTCGGACACCTCTTTCAGCCCGCGCATCAGCGCCTCGATGCGCTCCAGCATGACATTGAGGTTGGTCGCCAGCCGGTCGAGCTCGTCGCCGATGCCGGTCACCGGCAGTCGGCCGGACAGGTCGCCCGCCATGATGCGCTGCGCGGTCTCGGTCACGGCGTCGAAGCGCCGCAAGACGCGGCGCGTGACGAAGAATCCGCCGCCAACTCCCAAGAGGATAATCAGCACGACCGAGCCGCGCGCCGCCGCCACGATGATCTCGCGCATGCGCGCCTGCTCTTCCAGGTCGCGGCCGACCAGCAGGCGGAAGCCGCCGGAAAGTTGCCCGACACGGACGAGCGCCTTGTGCTCGGCAATGTCCTGCTCGTCGAGGCGGCGATAGACGGTTTCCGACCAGCCATTCTTGTCGAGCAGGCCGGGCGCGAGCGAACCGACATTGCCGGCGAGCGCCTGCCCGGTCGGCGCAGTCACGAGATAGAGGCTCGAGCCCGGGCGCAGCGAGCGGTTTTCCACGGTGAGGATGAGCTGGCGCAGCCCGCCGATGGTGTATTGCTCGGTGAGGTCGGTGATTTCGGCATCGACCGTTTCGGTGATCTGTTCGCTGATCAGCCGCCCGGTGTTGAGCGCGAAATAGGCAAGCAGCGCCGCCGCATAGAGGATAAAAACGAGAAGATAGACGAGCGTCAGCCGAAAGGCCGTCGAGCGGACGAGCTTACCGAGCGCCGTCACGGATCATGTACCCCGCGCCGCGCACCGTATGCAGGAGGGGCTGCGCGAATCCCTTGTCGATCTTGGAGCGCAGCCGCGAGATATGCACGTCGATCACGTTGGTCTGCGGATCGAAATGATAGTCCCACACGTTTTCCAGCAGCATCGTGCGCGTGACCACCTGGCCCGCGTGCTTCATGAGATATTCGAGCAGGCGGAATTCGCGCGGCTGCAGGTCGATCTCGGTCGCGCCGCGCTTCACGCTGTGGGAGAGCCGGTCGAGCTCGAGGTCGCCGACCCGGTAGGAGGTCTCCTCCCCTTTCCCGCCGCGACGGCGCGCCAGCACCTCGATACGCGCGAGCAGTTCGGCGAACGAATAGGGCTTTGGGAGGTAGTCGTCGCCGCCGGCGCGCAGGCCCTTCACGCGGTCGTCCACCTGGCCGAGCGCCGAGAGGATCAGCACCGGCGTCTCGACGTTTTGCGCGCGGAGTGCGGTGATCACCGACAATCCGTCGCGCTTCGGCAACATGCGGTCGACGATCAGCACGTCGTAGGCGCCGTCGAGCGCAAGCGCGAGCCCGTCCTCGCCGTCCGCGGACCAGTCCGCCACATGGCCGACTTCGCGAAATGCTTTGACGAGATAGTCCGCCGCATCGCGGTCGTCTTCGATGATGAGCAGGCGCATGGGCTTGTGCTGAACCCGGGTCGCCGCAAAGTCTAGCGAATTGTCCGGGCTCATGCGCTGCCGTCTTGCTCTTTGAGCGCGATCCTTGCCGGAAAAACCGGTTCACGCCTCCGGCGATCGCACTCACCAAAAAAAATCGGGGGCGGCGGAGGGGCACTCCACCGCCCCCTATTCGACCCGGCCCGGTTGGGGGGCACGGGGAAGGCCGGGGCCGGGTCGTAGGAAGCAGGGACGGGCTGTTACACCCGTCCCCCGGGTTCGCTCCGCCGACGGGGGCGACGATTGCCGGCGGGACGCCCCGAACTTGTGTCTTGCGCGCCCGCCTTCAAGCGGGCGCGACGATCAACCGCGTCCGAGCGGGACGGCGACGAACTTCGTGCTCTCGCCCGACTTGACGCGAAGCAGAATGGTGCGCTTGCCGCCCGAACGGGCATCCGCGAAGGCCTTGCGGACCTCGTCGGGGCTCGTCACGCGCTTGCCGGCGACATCCAGGATCACGTCTCCGGTGCGGAAGCCTTGCGCGGCGGCAGGACCGTCGGCGTCGACTTGCGTGACCACGACGCCTTCCGAACCGGCGCCCGCGACCTTGCCCGCCGGAGCGAGCGAGAGGCCGAGCCGCGGCACTTCGGTGCCGGTGTTGTCGCTGCGCTCGTCGGTGCCGGCGCGCGCCTGGCGCTGCTCGCGCGGCAGTTCGCCGAGCGTGACGTTGACGGTCTTGTCCGCACCCTTGCTGACGACGCCGAGCTTGACGTTCGAGCCGGGCGGCAGGCTCGAGATCTTCTTGGCGAGATCGCGCGCGTCCTTCACGGCCTGACCGTTCACCGAGGTGATGACGTCACCGGACGCAATGCCGGCCTTGACGGCCGGACCGTCGGGCTGCGGCTCGGCGACGAGCGCGCCTTCGGCATTCTTCAGGCCGAGGCTGTCGGCGATGTCGGCATTGACCGGCTGGATCTGCACGCCGATCCATCCGCGCGTGACCGAGCCCTTGTCCTTGAGCTGCGTGACGACCGCCTTCACGGTCTCGGCGGGGATCGCGAACGCGATGCCGACCGAGCCGCCGGAGGGCGAGTAGATCGCGGTGTTGACCCCGATCACGTTGCCGTCGACGTCGAAGGTCGGACCGCCGGAATT
>JAXDOA010000106.1:0-3303 GCA_034669125.1 Hyphomicrobiales bacterium | reverse complement strand
GACGCACGCCGAGCGTCGCGGTCTCGTCCGTGAAGCCCCAGGCGGCGCGCAGCAACACCGGAAAATCCTTGGCGTATTCCTTGTAATAGGCGTCGATCACCGCCTCGTGCGGCATCGAGGGATGCAGATAGATCGGCACGCCGAGCGCCTCGGCGCGCGCGAAGATCGGCCAGTAGCGGTGGTCGTCGATGAACTGCCCGTGCGCCAGCCCGTGCAGCATCGCGCCCTTGAAGCCGAGCGTCTCGACGCAGCGCGCAAGCTCGTCCGCCGCCGCGGCCGGATTACTGGTCGGCAGCGCGGCGAAGGCCGCGTAGCGCGCCGGCTGCGACTTGACGATTTGCGCGAGGCGGTCGTTGACGCGGCGCGCAAGCTCCACCGCGCCGTCTGAAATTTTCTGCAGCGACGGCGCGGTATGCGAGAGCACCTGGATGTCGATGCCGGCCGCGTCCATGTCCTTGAGCCGCGCCTCGCCGACATCCTCCAGCGCCTTCATCACATGCGGCGGCGCGAACGAGTCGCGGCCGGTGAACAGCGCGTACAGTTCGGGATCGGAATAATGCTCCTCGATCGCGATGACCGGAACGTTCGGCTTCTTGAGCATGAGCGCCCTCCCCTTCTTGTCCTTTGCGGCGGCTGCCCTCATTCGCCGAAAGCGCAAGGGCTGACAAGGCCGCCGGCCTTCGCTTTCGTAAGTCTCAAAACGAACAGGGCAGCCGTGAGGCCGCCCTGCGCAGTCTTGAGGTCGGGGCGTTCAGGTTTTCTGAATGGCCACGCCCGAGCTTGTGAGGGCCGGCTCGGCGGCCGGTCCCAGATGGCGGTCAGATTTTGGTGATGTCCCGATCCTTGGTTTCGGGAAGGAAGAAGAAGCCCACGACCACCGTGATCGACGCGAAGATGACCGGGTACCATAGGCCAGCGTAGATATCGCCTGTCGAGGCCACGATCGCGAAGGCGGTGGCCGGAAGCAGGCCGCCGAACCAGCCGTTGCCGATGTGATACGGCAGCGACATCGAGGTGTAGCGGATCCTGGTCGGGAACAGCTCGACCAGCATCGCGGCGATCGGGCCGTAGACCATGGTGACGAAGATCACCAGGATCAGCAGCAGGCCGATCACGGCCGCGACCTGCGGGCGGAAGATGTCGAACGGATGTGACATCTTCACGATCTGTGCATCGCCCGGCTTCGGGTAGCCCGCCGCCTGCACCGCCGCCAGCACCGCCGGGTTCGAAGCCGCCGCCGCCGTGTATGGAACGGGCGTACCGTTGACCATGACCTTTACGCCGGAACCGGCTGGGCCGTAGCTGGTCGAGTATTTGACCGACTGCTGGGCGAGGTAGGCGCGCGCGGTGTCGCACGGTGCGGTGAACACACGGGTGCCGACCGGGTTGAACAGATCGCCGCAGAGCGCGGGATCGGATACGACGTCTACCTTCACCGTCTCGATGGCCTTTTCCAGCGCCGGGTTGGCGTTGGTGGTGATCATCTTGAAGATCGGGAAGAAGGTCAGTGCCGCGATCAGACAGCCGCCGAGGATGATCGGCTTGCGGCCGATCTTGTCGGACAGGGCGCCGAACACGATGAAGCCGCCGGTGCCCAGCAGGAGCGACCAGGCGATCAGCAGGTTGGCGGTGTAGCCGTCGACCTTGAGGATCGATTGCATGAAGAACAGTGCGTAGAACTGGCCCGTGTACCAGACCACGCCCTGACCCATCACGCCGCCGAGCAGCGCGATCAGCACGATCTTGGCGTTGCTCCAGTTTGCGAACGCCTCGGTCAGCGGAGCCTTGGAGCTTTTGCCCTCGTCCTTCATCTTCTGGAAAATCGGCGACTCATTGAGCCGCAGCCGGATCCAGACCGAGATGCCGAGTAGCAGCACGGACACCAGGAACGGGATGCGCCAGCCCCAGGCGGCGAATTCGGCCTCGCCCAGCGCGGTACGGGTGAACAGGATCACCAGCAGGGACAGAAACAGGCCGAGCGTTGCCGTGGTCTGGATGTACGAGGTGTAGTAGCCGCGCTTGCCCATCGGCGAATGCTCGGCGACGTAGGTCGCCGCTCCGCCGTACTCACCACCGAGCGCAAGACCTTGCAGCAGGCGCAAGCCGATTAGAATGATCGGCGCCAGGATGCCGATGCTGGCCGCGCTCGGCAGCAGGCCGACGATGAACGTCGACAGACCCATGATGACGATGGTGACGAGGAAGGTGTACTTGCGGCCGACAATGTCGCCGACCCGACCGAACACGATCGCGCCGAAGGGGCGAACAATAAAGCCGGCAGCGAAGGCGAGCAGGGCGAAAATGTCTCGCGTGGCCTGGTTGAACATCGGCAGTTTGGTATCGGGATCGATAACCCCGAAAAACTGCGACCCGATGATGCCCGCGAGCGAGCCGAAAAGATAGAAATCATACCACTCGAATACCGTGCCGAGCGACGAGGCTACGATGACGAAACGCTCGTCCTTCGTCATGCCGCCGGCGCGCGTCGAGGTGACTGTAGCTGTTGTCACGAGCGCTCCCCCTTTGTTGTGCGCGGCAACGCGCGAGCGCGCGGAGCCGATTCCTGAACGCTAGGAGGGAGAGCCGGTCACTGTCTGTGCGCAACTCGTATTAGGCGAAAGGTGTAGTATCCTCGAATAACATATTGACATTGATAAACAATCTCGGGAAAGTCGTTTCCCGATTCACACAGACATAAGGTCGCGCGTGCAGCGTCGCCGGCAGACCAACGAGCCCGAGGCCTTGCCGCCGAAGCGTCAGGCGGCCGCGGTCCTCGCGCGCCGCAAGACGTTGATGCTCGAAATCGCCATGCTGCAAGAGTCCGGGCAGAATTCCAGGTTCATCGCCAACGCCGAACAGTTGCTGACCCGCTGGTGGGCGGCGGCCAACTGGAAGTCGCGTGGCGAGTTGCTCAAGACCGCCGACTGGCTTCTCCGCGTGGAGCAGCATCGCGCGTGATCGCCGCCAGCAGCCTGGCGACATGCGCGATCTCGTCGGCATTCACCGTATGCCCCATTCCCGGATAGATGCGCTCGGTCACCGCCGCGCCCATCCGGCCGAGCACGTCGCGCGACTCATTCACGCGCCATAGCGGGATGTGCGAGTCGACATCGGAGCAACCGAGGAACACCGGCGTCCCGGCCAGGGACCCCGCATACTCGCGCGGCGTGCCGGGCGGACCGATCAGCCCGGCGCTCAGTCCCGCGACCGCGCCATAGCGCTTGGCGTTGCGCGCCGCGTATTCCAGCGCCAGGCAGCCGCCCTGCGAAAAACCGATCAGCGCGATGCGTTCGAACGTGAAGC
>JAXDOA010000105.1:0-12148 GCA_034669125.1 Hyphomicrobiales bacterium | reverse complement strand
AGCGCCGAGGTCGCTTCGTCAAGCAGCAGCAACGGCGCCTCGCGCAAAATCGCGCGCGCAATCGCAATGCGCTGCCGCTGGCCGCCCGATAGCATGATGCCGCGCTCGCCGACTTGCGTTTCGTAGCCTTGCGGCATGCGCACGATGAACTCCGCGGCATGCGCGGCCTCTGCGGCGCGCTCGATCTCGGCGTCGCTGGCGTCGGGCCGGCCGAAGCGGATGTTCTCACGCACGCTCGCGGCGAACACCACGGCGTCCTGCGGCACCAGCGCGATGCGGGAGCGCAACTCCGCCGGATCGGCGTCGGGCAGATTGACACCGTCAAATGTGACGCTGCCCGACAGCGGATCGTAGAACCGCAGGATCAGATGAAAGATCGTGCTCTTGCCCGCGCCCGATGGTCCGACCAGCGCGACCTTTTCGCCGGGCTTCACGTGGAAGGACAGGCTGTCGAGCACCGGCGCATCGGCCCGCGTCGGATAGGCGAAGCGAACGTCCTTGAACGCAACCTCGCCGCGCGAGGGCTTCGGCAATGCCACCGGCTGCGGCGGCGCCTTGATCTCCGGCTCGACCGCCAAGATTTCGAACAACCGCTCGGCCGCGCCGGAGGCTTGCGAGATCTCGCCCCACACTTGGCTCAACTCGCCGAGCCCGCCGGCGGCGAACACCGCATAGAGCACGAACTGGCTCAGCCGGCCCGGCGTGATGCGGCCCGCCATCACGTCCTGTGCGCCGACCCACAGCACTAGGACGACGCTGGCGAACACCAGGAAGATCGCAATCGCCGTCAATATCGCGCGCGACCGCGTCGCGCCGCGCGCCGCCTCATAGGCCTGCTCGACCGCGGCGCGGAAACGCACTGAGGCCGGCTTCTCGAAGGTGAAAGCCTGCATCGTACGCACCGCGCCGATCAATTCGCCGGCGTAACCCGAGGCATCGGCCAGCGTGTCCTGCGCCACGCGCGACTGGCGGCGCACCGAGCGGCCGAAGCCGACCAGCGGCAACACGATCACCGGAATGGCGCCGAGCACGAACAGCGACAGCCGCGGGCTGGTCACCACCATCATGGCGGCGCCGCCGAAAAACAGCACCAGGTTGCGCAGCGCGATCGAGACCGAAGCGCCGACCGCGGATTTGATCTGCGTGGTGTCGGCGGTGAGCCGCGAGATCATCTCGCCGGTCTTGGCGGTGTCGAAGAAGTCGGAGGAGAGCCGGGTGAGATGCGCGAACACATCGCTGCGCAGATCGGCGACGATGCGCTCGCCCAGCGTGGTGACGAGGTAGTAGCGCATGGCGCTCGACACCGCGAGCACGGCCACCACCGCGATCATCACGGCGAAATAGCTGTCGATGAGCTGCACGGCCTCGTCGGAGAAGCCGAAATCGATCATGCGGCGCACCGCGAGCGGCACCGCAAGCGTCGCCCCCGCAGCAACCAGCAGCGCGGCCAGCGCGGCGGCGACCTGCCCGCGATAGCGCATCACGTAGGGAACCAGCGCCAGCAGCGGGCGCACGCGGATGCGGCGCGAGCCTTCCGCCGGAGCCGCAGCCACCGTTTCGGCCGGTGCCGCCGCCGCTCCGCTATCCCCCCGTGTTTCGCTCATAGGGGCGAGATTGCATGGCGCCCGGCGGAACACAATCGCGGGTGCGCAACGCTTGTTTCAGCGGATTTGGTGGGCTATAGAGCCGCAACTTTTCAGCAATAGCGCCGCAATGGCGCAGGACACCAGCATGAAGCCCGACATCCACCCGGACTACCACACCATCAAGGTCGTCATGACCGACGGCACCGAGTTCACGACCCGTTCCACCTGGGGCAAGTCGGGCGACAAGCTGCAGCTTGATATCGACCCGAAGTCGCACCCGGCCTGGACCGGCGGCCAGCAGCACCTGCTCGACCGCGGTGGGCGCCTCTCGCGCTTCCAGAAGAAGTTCGGCGGGCTGGGCAAGAAGTAAGCTGGGTCCTCACCCTCAGGCGACCTTCGGCTCCAGCCGCTTGAGCTTGATGGAACCTGCGCGCGCACGGATCTGCGCGAGATCATAGGCAAGCTGCATTCGCAGCCACCCGTCGGCGGTGCCTCCGATCGCCTTCTCAAGCCGCAGCGCCATTTCGGGCGAGATACCAGACTGACCGCTGATGACCCGGTAGAGCTGTTGGCGCGTCACGCCTAGGCCCTTTGCGGCTTCGGCCACGCTCAAGCCCAGCGCGTCAATATCGTCCTTTAGTCCGGCGCCCGGATGGGGCGGATTTCGCATCGGCATTCCGTTCACCTAGTGATAGGACCGTAGGACCGTAGGCCGTAGGGCGCAATAAGTGGAGCGCAGCGACACGCATTGCGCCAATCGACGCAGGGCGGCGCAATGCGCTGCGCTTATTGCGCCCTACGCGCTTGCGGCGGCTACCGCGCCTCGCGCTCGAACGCCGCCTTGAGCAGGCCGAGCTGGCGCTCCACCGCGTTGTTCTGCGGCGGGCGTTCGCCGGCCGGCTTGTGCATCGTGGCATCGAGCCGGCGGACCCGGTCGAGCAGGGCGAGCGAGCGGTCGATCAGGTCGCGCAGGTGCTCGGGCAGCAGCGCCATGGTGTCGGCGTCCGCCCGGTCACCGAGCGAGAGCTTGACCTTGGTCTTTTCCTTGTTGGCCTGGGCGAGCGACATTTCGCCCTCCTTCACGGCGCGGTGCAACAAAAGCCAGGAGGCAAGCTGCATCAGCCGCGTGGTCAGGCGCATGCTTTCGGTTGCATAGGCCAAGGCGGCCGACCGATCGAGTTTCTTGGATTCCTGGCGTCCGGCTCCGTCCAGATAACTGGCGGTTTCCTCGACCAGCGCCATGCCTTCCTTGAAAAGGCCCGCAAACGCTTGCGAACTGGCGAGCTTCTCGCTGAACAAAACGGGTCCAGCGCCCTGGGCGGACTTTTCGGACATAACTTTACGCCTCACACACGCACAACTTGATATCGCGCGGGGGGCCAGCCTGTCTAGGACCGCACAGCCACACCTGCGGACATAGTTTCCGCAAGAGACGCGCCGGTTTGATGCGGCACGAAATGAGACAGTCTGCGGACAAAAAAAGGAGCCGCCGTTGCCGGCGGCTCGAAGGTGATAACAGGGAGGCGTCAAACAGAGTGGACAGGAGCCACTCGACGTCCAGAAGCTGGACGACCGCAGTAATGACTGGGAAAGCTTAACGAGTGGTTAATCCGTTTCGGACAATTACTAATTCTTAGGCGAGCGTTCGCCGCTGCGCCATGCCGGGTCACACGGTCTCGCGCCGCAGGCGGAATTCGATCGCTGCCTTCTTCGGCTTTGATTTCTCGACCTTTTTTGCCTTGGTGCCTTGGTCGTGTCCCTCATGGGCGACGGCCGCCGGCGGCGCAAAACCGAGCGCCGCCGCAAGGCCGAGCGTGACGAGAACCTTGAGCAACATGGTTAATCTCCCGGCTGGCTGTCGGACTTATTAGGGCTGAGCTGCCAGTGGCTTCTATTTGTGCGGCGGCTCGAGAACGGAGGCCTCCTCCACCATCACTTCGACCTCCACCTTCCCGGCGCGTTCGAACCGCAGCGTCACGAGGAAGCTGTCGTAAGGGTTGAGCTGCTTCTTCATGCCGGAAAGCAGGATGTGCGGGCCGGTCCGCTTCAGGTCGACTTCGCCGCGGCTGCCGACCGCGACGGAGCCGATCACATTGCCTTCGGCTTCGGGCGCAGCGCCCGCCTCGCGCAACTCCGCCTTGGCGGCCATCGATGTCGTGGCGCTCAACAGTTTGTCCGGCCGCCCGCCCGCGTTCCGGATGGTCATGTAGACCGCGACCGGCTTTGCGGTGTCGTTCGTTTCGATGCACCACGGGTGCACGATCTCCAGCTTCTTGAATTTGTGCGAGTGCGCCTGCGCGGCGGACGCCACCAGCATCGCGGCGGCCGCCAGCGCCATAGCTTTCACGATCGTCATGCCGACTCCATCAAAACGCATAGGCGATGCCGGTGAAGAGCCGGTAGCCGGTCTTCGACTGCAGGCCGTTCATGTCGTTGACGATCGGAATGCCGAACGACGCGAAGCCCGAGAATCCGCCGCGCGCGATGCGAAATCCCGGCGAGAGCAGCAACACGTGGCCGCCGGAATTGGGGTCACGCACGCCCGATGTGCTCTCGAAATCATGCCACTCGCCGTTGAGCTCGAGGATCGCGTCGACGGTCCATTCGGGCGGCGCCGGGATCTTGTCGAGCGGATGCGCGTGGCGATGCGGTACCGGACCGTGCGACAATACTGACGACGGCAGCGACGGCGGCGCGGATGGCTCCGTGTGGCCGACCACCCGATATGAAAGCGCCGCGTTGTAGAGAAAGCGGTCGCCGAGCTTGGTGTCCTGCGTTCCGCGCCCCGCCATGACAGCCAGTACGTTTGCGTCGAACGACCAGGCGCCAAAGCGCTGGGTAAATGCCGCGCCAAGCATGGGGTCCCACGATCCCGAGCCGGGCTGGAATTCCGTCTCGAACAACGCTCCCTGCTGATCGATGCGATTTGTCGCGCCGGTTGGCGCCTTCAGGCCGAACAGGAACGCAGCCTCGGTCCGCGTCGCCCGATTGTTGATGAAGCGGTACTGCGCGAGGAACGTGACATCGCCGAAGCCCGAGCTATCGCCGCGATAGTCGACGGTATTGTTGACCACGCCGCCCGCAAGGTGTGCGTGATGCCCCTCGCGGATATCCGTGCGGTTCACCCACGGCGCGCGTATCGAAACCATAAGGTCGTCGGTGATGCCGTAGGCAGCGCCGAACGAGGCAGTCTGGATCGTGTTGATGCTGTGCGCGTGGATGTGCTTGCCGGCGGCGTCGATCAGATCGCGGTCGCCAAGTCCGCCGAACTTGATGTACTCGTACAGGAACGCGACCGCGCCGTGCCCGGCTTCAAGCGTCGAGGCCGAGATGGTGATGATCGGTCCGGCGCCGCCGGTGTTCGAGGTGCCGCCGGGATGATGTGCGAACACGGGTGACGCCATCAGCGCGCATGCGCCGGCGAGAATTGAGACCTTGCGGGTCATTGTGCCCTCCATGAATGCCTGCGGACGCTTCGGACGAAGCGCCGGATCGAACGAAAGCGATCAGACAGGCAGTGGGGGCGCGCGGCTGCCGAGGCCGGCTCGGCGCAAGAAATCTATTGAAGCGAGCGAGAACGGATCAATGCTCTGCGGCCCGGCCCGCAGCGGAAGCAGCAGTGCCAGAAGCACAAGCGCGAGTGCCGGCAGACCGCCCGCGACCGCGCAGTGCATCGCGCAGTTCTCGTGCTGGCTCTGACCCGGAAGCGTGCTGCCGTCGGGGCCGGTGAGGCACAGTTCGAAGCCGTGGGCTCCCGCGCCGTTCGCGCGCCCCAGAGCCTCCGTCGCGACGATGCCGGCGAGCACAGCCTGCAGGACGAGCGCATAGGCGGCGATCCAGCCGATCAGCCGGCGCCCCAGTCCCATCCGCGGTCGAAAACCTGCCACCCTCGCCTCCCCGGATGGTTGTATTTCACCACTCCGGTCCGCTGAGCCTGTCAAAGGCCGGCAGGGCGCGCAAGTGCAGAATTGCATCACCGCTTGAAGAACTGGTCGGCGGCCGAGCGCTGCGCCTGCTTCTTTGCCTTGTCGGCCTCCAGCCGCGCGATTTCTTCCTTCAGCAATGCGACGCGCTCGTCCAGTTCGCGCACGGACAGCAGCGTCAGCTCCTGTCCGATCTCGTGGGAGATTTTCTTCTTCGGCCGTTCGTCGTCGTCGATGGCTGGCATGATAGTGTACTTTCCGACGCATGATCTTGTCCGAAAACCGGTGTCCACTTTTCGGGATCATGCGACCTCGTCCAAAATTCTAGCGCCCGCGCTGCCGGTTGTCACACCCGCGCGCGCCGACTATGCCAACAGGCGACAGACCATCCGAGGACTTGCCGATGCCGACAGTACCCGCCCGCATGACCGCGATCGCGATCCGTGAGCCCGGCCCGCCCGACGTGCTGGTGCCGCAGGAGCGCGACACGCCTGTGCCGAAGCAAGGCGAAGTGCTGGTGAAGGTCGCCGCCGCCGGCGTGAACCGGCCGGACGTGATGCAGCGCGAGGGAAAGTATCCCCCGCCGCCCGGCGCGCCGGATATTCCCGGCCTGGAGCTCGCCGGCGAAGTCGTGGCGCTCGGCGAGGGCGTGCAGCGCTGGAAGATCGGCGACAAGGTGACCGCGCTGGTGCCGGGCGGCGGTTACGCCGAATACGCGGTCGCGCACGAGACCAACGCGCTGCCGGTCATTGCGCCGCTCACGATGGTCGAAGCGGGCGCGATCCCCGAAACCTTCTTTACCGTCTGGCACAACGTATTCGAGCGCGGCGCGCTGAAAGCCGGCGAGACCATGCTGCTGCATGGCGGCTCGTCAGGCATCGGCACCACGGCGATCATGCTCGCCAAATGTCACGGCGCGCGCGTCATCGTCACGGTCGGCTCGGACGAGAAGGCCGAAGCCTGCCGCAAGCTCGGCGCGGACGTCGCGATCAATTACAAGACGCAGGACTTCGTCGCCGAGACCAAGAAAGCGACCGGCGGCAAGGGTGCCGAAGTCATCATCGACATGGTGGCGGGCGAGTACATCCAGAAGAACTATGACGCCGCCGCGATGGACGGCCGCATCGTGCAGATCGCGTTCCAGCAGCCGCCCAAGTTCCTGGTCGATTTCCGCCCGATTTTGGTGAAGCGGCTGTGGCACACCGGCTCCGGCCTGCGCCCGCGCCCTGTTGCCGACAAGGCCAAGATCGCCCGCGCGGTGGAAGAGAACGTCTGGCCGCTGATCGCCGCCGGCAAGGTCAAGCCCGTCATCTACAAGACCTTCCCGCTGCGTGAGGCCGCGGCCGCGCATGCGTTGATGGAAACGAGCCAGCATATCGGCAAGATCGTGCTGACCAGCGCATAGCGTCTGCCGGCGAAGTGTGTAGCGGTTCGACGCAGAAAACGCGTCAACGTAAAGCAAGCCGCCGCAATCATTGCGGCGGCGGCGCGCTTGAATCTGGCGAAACGCGCCCGAACAGGCTGCGGAGAACGACTGACGCTGCGCCCGCCTTCATTTCGCACGATTTTGCCGCCATCGCAGGGTGCGGCACGGTTAGCCACAATCGTTAAAAGCCGTTGAAATCCTTGCTCTTGCCGCACCCGCTCGTTACTCATCGGGGCCTTGGCGGATGAGGAATCGCTCAAAGCCGGGAGGTCGATGTTTTGCGTTTGTTGCGCGCCGTGCATGCGGTGGCGGTCCTGCTCGGCGTCGTGCTCGGCGGCGGCACCGCGCGCGCGGTCGATGCGATCAACGTGCGCATCGATGCCTCGGCGATCGACCTGACCGAGGCGGTCGACCGGCCGAAATCCGACGGCGACCGCATCCAGGTGTCCACCGCACCAGCGGCGGACGGCATCATCCGCCGCATCGAGGTGCGCGCGCGCGAGGCCGGCAATCACTGGGCGGTGTTCGCGCTCGCCAACAACAGCGATGAGCAGATCGACCGCCTGATCGTGGCGCCACACTACCGCATGGTCGGGTCCGGGCTGTTCTGGCCGGATCTCGGGCTCTCGCGCATCGTCAACGTCACGCCGAGCTCCGGCGACCGGCCCGACAAGCAGGCGAGCCCGACCGCGGACATCTTCCGCATCACGCTCGATCCCGGCACGGTCATCACCTACGTGATGGAGCTTCGCTCCGACAAGCTCCCGCAGCTCTATTTGTGGGAGCCGGATGCCTACAAGGACAAGATCAACTCGTTCACGCTCTACCACGGCATCGTCATCGGCATCGCCGGCCTGCTCGCGCTGTTCCTGACCATCCTCTTCGTCGTCAAGGGCAGCGTCATGTTTCCGGCCGCGGCCGCGCTCGGCTGGGCGGTGCGGGTCTAGCTCGGCACGGATTTCGGCTTCTGGGGCACGGTGTTCGAACTCTCGGCCGGCACCGAGCGCGTCTGGCGCGCCTCGGGCGAGGCGATCCCGGCCGCGACGCTGGTGGTGTTTCTGTTTGCCTATCTCAACCTCAATCGCTGGCACGTGCGCTACGCGCACATCACCGCCGGCTGGCTCGTATTCCTCGGCGCGCTCACGGCCATCGCGGTCTTCAATCCGCCGGTCGCCTCGGGCGTCGCGCGCATCTCGCTCGCCATCGTGGCGGTCGCCGGGCTCGGGCTGGTGGTTTATCTCGCGGCGCACGGCTTCGACCGCGCCGTGCTGCTCATCCCGACCTGGCTGTTGCTGGTGATCTGGGTCTTCGCCGCGAACCTTGCCGTCACCGGGATCGTCACCAACGACATCGTGGCGCCGGCGCTGCTCGGCGGCCTCGTGCTGATCGTGATGCTGATCGGATTCACCGTGATGCAACACGCCTTCTCAGGGGGGGCCGCGATCGCGATCGTGTCCGACATCGAACGGCGCGCGCTCGCGCTGACCGGCGCGGGCGACATGATCTGGGACTGGGATGTGCCGAACGACAAGGTGTTCACCTCGCCCGAGACGGAGGCGCTGCTCGGTTTGAAGCGCGGCGCGCTCGGCGGCTCGGCGGCCGACTGGCTGGAGGTGTTGCATCCGCTCGATCGCGACCGTTTTCGCGCAGCGCTCGACGGCGTGCTCGATCAGCGCCGCGGGCGGCTGTTCCTCGAATTCCGCCTGCGCACGCTCGACGGCCACTACATGTGGTTCGCCCTCAAGGCGCGCCCGGTGGTCGCCTCCGACGGCGAGGTCGTGCGTCTCGTCGGCACGCTCACCGACGTGACCGAGTTCAAGACCGCCGAGGAGCGCCTGCTGCACGACGCCGTGCACGACAACCTCACCGGGCTCCCGAACCGCGAGCTGTTTCTCGACCGGCTCGACGCCGCGCTGTCGTTCGCCAAGGCCGACTCCACCATCCGCCCGACTGTCATGCTGATCGATCTCGACCGCTTCAAGCAGGTCAACGACTCGGTCGGCATCGCGGTCGGCGACTCGATCCTGCTCACCCTGGCGCGCCGGCTCGGCCGGCTGCTGAAGCCACAGGATACGCTCGCGCGGCTTGCCGGCGACCAGTTCGGTCTGCTGGTGCTCTCCGAACGCGAGCCGACACGCATCACCGCCTTCGCCGATACGCTGCGCAAGACGCTGCGCGCGCCGATCACCTTCAACGATCGCGAGGTGCTGCTCACCGCCTCGATCGGGCTCGCCCTCGCGGACGGCACGCCGCAGCGCAAGGAGGACGTGCTCAAGGACGCCGAGCTTGCGATGTATCACGGCAAGCGCATCGGCGGCGACCGCATCGAGGTGTTCAAGCCTGCGATGCGCACGCGCAAGAACGACCGGCTGATGATGGAGACGGATCTGCGGCGCGCGCTCGAACGCGACGAGATCGCCGTGCTGTATCAGCCGATCGTGTGGCTGGAGGACCGTTCGGTCGCGGGTTTCGAGGCGCTGGTGCGCTGGGATCATCCGAAGATGGGCCGGCTCTCGCCCGCGGACTTCATCCCGCTCGCCGAAGAGACCGGACTGATCGTCGATCTCGGACTGCTCGTGCTTGACCGCGCGACGCGCCAGCTCGCGGCGTGGCAGCGCGCGACCCGGCTGCGCTACCCGCTGTTCTGCAGCGTCAACATTTCATCGCGCCAGCTTTTGCGCCACGACCTGATCCAGGACCTGCGCACCGTGCTGTCGCGCTCGGCCGTGGCGCGCGGCACGCTGAAGCTTGAGTTGACCGAGTCGCTGGTGATGGAAAACCCCGAATACGCCGCGCAAATGCTCACGCGCATGCGCGATCTCGGCGTCGGCCTCTCGCTCGACGATTTCGGCACCGGGCATTCCTCGCTCGCCTACCTGCAGCGCTTTCCGTTCGACACGATCAAGATCGACCAGTCGTTCGTGCGCACCAACGGCAAGGGCTCGCGCCCCGTGATCCTGCGCTCGATCATCGCCATGGCGCACGATCTCTCGATGGACGTGGTCGCCGAGGGCGCGGAAAACGACTCCGACGCCTCCGAACTCTACCAGTTGGGCTGCGAATACGCGCAGGGCTTTGCGTTCGGCGAGCCGATGGACCCGGATCGCGCGATTGCGCTGGTCGGGCAGACGCAGATGGAATCGCCGCGCGAAGTCGAAGCGCGATAGCTTCTTCTTTCTTCGCCCCGCGAAGCGGGGGAGAGGGTAGCGAACCGCGCAGCGGTGAGCCGGGTGAGGGGCCTTTACGAAATCGCGAGTCCCCCTCACCCGCCACGCCTTCGCTACCGCTTCGGCGTGTCGACCTCTCCCCGCAAGCGGGGAGCGGTAAAGAAGGAGAGACAGCTACGCGTGCCCGGCGTCGCTTGAGAGCTTGCCGAGGTCGATGCCGAGCTTGCGCATCGCTTTCTCGTACTTGCCGCCGATGTCGGTGCCGAAAATCAGTTCGCTATCGGCGTCGCAATTGAGCCAGCCGTTGTCCTGGATCTCGGTCTCCAGTTGCCCCGGCGCCCAGCCCGCATAGCCGAGCGCGAGCACGGCGCTTTGCGGGCCCTGGCCGTGCGCGATCGCCTTCAGGATATCGAGCGTCGCCGTGAGACAGATGCCGTTGTCGATCGGCAGGGTCGAATTCTCGATGAAGAAGTCCGCCGAGTGCAGCACGAAGCCGCGCCCGGTCTCGACCGGCCCGCCCTTGAGCACCTTCACGGTGCCGGCCTTCGGCGGCAGCTGGATCAGGTCGACCGCCGGGATGACGTCGAGCTGTACCAGGAGATCGGGAAACTTGATGTTGGGGGCGGGCTGGTTGACGACGATGCCCATCGCGCCCTCGGACGAGTGCGCGCAGACATAGATCAGGCTGCGGGCGAAACGCTCGTCGCGCATCGTCGGCATGGCGATCAGCATCTGGCCATCGAAATAGCCGCGCTTGGGCCCGCCGCCCTTCTTGGCCGTCACTTTCATGGCCATGAAACTACTCCGTTCCCCGATTCCTGGGAATCGAAACTTGTTTCACGCCCCCATGGTTCCGATCACGGCGAATTCAGTAGCGCGTCGCGCCTGCTGCCACTAGATCGTGCGTCATGACGTCAAATCGAGCACGCGCCGCCCTCATGCTCGGCGTCAATCTTGTTTTCTTGGTGGCCGCGCCGGCTTTCGCGGCCGACAGCTCGCCGTGGGACGGCACTCAGCGTGCGGCGGTGCGCCTGATCGCGGGTGCGCAGCGCGCAGACGCCGGTGCGACAGTTCATCGCGCCGGGATCGAGATCAGGCTTGCGCCAGGCTGGAAAACCTACTGGCGCTATCCGGGCGACTCCGGCATCCCGCCGCGCTTCGATTTCTCGGGTTCACAAAACGTCGACAGGGTCACGCTGCAGTGGCCGGCGCCGCAGCGCTTCACCGACGATGGCGGCACCTCGATCGGCTACAAGCATGATGTGGTATTTCCGCTCGATATCGTGCCGCAAGACGCAACGAAGCCGGTCGTGCTCGCGCTCAAGATCGATTACGCGGTGTGCGAAAAGCTCTGCGTGCCGGCCGACGGCAGCGCCGAACTGACCTTCACCGGCAAACCCAGTGAGCATGATGACAAGCTCACGCACAGTGCGACCTTAGTGCCGAAGCCCGCCGCGATCGGCGCCGATGGCCGGATCCAGGTTCGCGCCGCAAAGCGCGAGGGCTCCAACATCCTCGTTGACGTCACGGCTCCTGCCGGAACGCCGGTCGAACTGTTTGCCGAAGGACCCGCGCCCGAATGGGCCCTGCCGGTCCCCTCGCCGGTGGCGGGCGCACCCGCCGGCCAGCAGCGCTTTACCTTCGCGCTCGATGGGCTTCCGCCCGATACCAAGCCGGATGGTGCCACCCTGAAGCTCACCGCCGTCGCCGGGGATCAGGCGATCGAGGTCCCCTACCGTCTCGACTAATTGGCGAATAACGCTAAGTTAGCGCCCCGGATTTCCAACCAACCGAAACGAGAGGAAGCATCCATGGCCATCAAGGTCGGCGACCGTTTGCCCAATGCCACGTTCATGACAATGACGGCGGACGGCCCCAAGCCGCAAACTACCGACGAGATTTTCAAGGGCAAGAAGGTCGTGCTGTTCGCGGGGCCCGGCGCGTTCACGCCGACCTGCGATAAGAACCATCTGCCTGGCTTCGTCACCAATGCCGACAAGATCAAGGCCAAGGGCATCGACACCATCGCGGTGACGGGCGTCAACG
>JAXDOA010000104.1:0-8168 GCA_034669125.1 Hyphomicrobiales bacterium | reverse complement strand
TCGTGCGCTTCCAGGGCGGGCACAACGCCGGCCACACGCTGGTGATCGACGGTGTCACCTACAAGCTCTCGCTGCTGCCCTCCGGCGTGGTGCGTCCGGGCAAGCTATCGGTGATCGGCAACGGCGTGGTGCTCGATCCGCGCGCGCTTCTCGAAGAGATCGGTCGGCTGACGGGACAGGGCGTCGCGATCACGCCGGACAATCTGCGCATCGCCGAGAACGTGGCGCTGATCCTCTCGCTGCATCAGGAGCTCGACGCGCTGCGCGAGTCCTCCAATTCGGGCACGCGCATCGGCACCACCAAGCGCGGCATCGGTCCGGCCTACGAGGACAAGGTCGGCCGGCGTGCGATCCGCCTGATGGACTTGGCCGATCTCGGCTCGCTCGGCGAAAAGATCGACGGCCTGCTGGCGCACCACAATGCGCTGCGCCGCGGCAATGGGCTGGAAGAGATCAAGGCCAAGACGATCTACGACGAACTGGCCGCTGTCGCGCCGAAGGTGCTGCCCTACATGGACACGGTCTGGTCGCTGCTCGACGGCAAGCGCCGCGAGGGAAAGCGCATCCTGTTCGAAGGCGCGCAGGGCACGCTGCTCGATGTCGATCACGGGACCTATCCGTTCGTCACCTCCTCGAACACGGTCGCCGGACAGGCGGCGAGCGGCTCCGGAATGGGTCCGGGAGCGATCGACTATGTGCTGGGCATCTGCAAGGCCTATACGACGCGGGTGGGGGAGGGGCCGTTCCCGACCGAGCAGAACAACGAGACCGGGCGCAAGCTTGGCGAGCGCGGGCGCGAGTTTGGCACCGTGACCGGCCGGCCGCGGCGCTGCGGCTGGTTCGACGCCGTGCTGGTGCGCCAGACGGCGCGTACCAGCGGCATCAACGGGCTGGCGCTGACCAAGCTCGACATCCTGGACGGGTTCGACGAGATAAAAGTCTGTGTCCGGTATCGACTCGATGGCCGTGAAATCGACTATCTTCCGGCCAGCGCCAGCGCGCAGGCGCGGGTCGAGCCGGTCTACGAGAGCGTTGAAGGGTGGAAAAGTGCAACCGCAGGCGCCAGGTCGTGGGCCGAATTGCCCGCGCAGGCGATAAAGTACGTCCGGCGAATCGAGGAATTGGTGGACTGTCCGGTGGCGATGCTGTCGACCAGTCCGGAGCGGGAGGACACCATCCTGGTGCAGAACCCGTTCGAGGCGTGAGGTGACCTTCGAGTATGGTCCCGAACGTTGGGTTCGGTTTTTGGCTGGGATCATGCTTAAAAGCGGGGGTGGGAGAGCGTAGCTAGCAGAATGGCCGATTATTATCCGCTCGTCGCCAAGGCCGTCGCCGGTCTGGAAAAGAATACCGGCGAAGGACGCCGCATGCTCTATGAGCGCGCGCGTACGGCTTTGGTCGCGCAATTGCGCGGGATGAACGATCCGCCGCTGACCGAGGCGGAGATCACCCGCGAGCGCCTCGCGCTGGAAGAAGCGATCCGCAAGGTCGAGGCGGAGGCCGCGCGGCGTGGCCGCGACGTGCCGCGCGCGGAACCGGCGGCGGCCAAGGCCGATGCGGCGTCTGATGCGCCTGCCGCGAAGCCGGCGCCGCCCGTGCCGGATCGTCCGGCCCCCGAGCGTCCGGCGGCGCCGCCGATCCGGCCGCGCACCGCCAGCCGCAGCGTGACCGACGAGGGGCTCAAAGGCTTCCGCGACGTGATTGCGGAGGCCGAAGCGCTTGGCGATGCGACCGCGCAAGGCGCAAAGACCGCGCGCGAGGCTTTCGCAGCGACCCCGCCCAGCGGCCCGGCTTTCGACCGGCTCGAGCCGCGTGTCGAGCCCGAGGGTCTGCGCCCGCCGCCTCGCCCGCCGTCACGGCCGGTCGACCAGCCCCGCACCCCGGCGGCGAGCCCGTTCGATGCCCCCGCGCCCGAGCAGCGCGTTTCCGAGCCGGAGCGTCCGGTCGAACCGCGGCAGCAGCGGCAGAGCCCCATGCGGCAGCCGTCCGCCGACGACATCGGCGAATTGCCCAAGCATTCGCGCGTCGGCCTCGTTGCGGCGATCGTCACGGTGGTGCTCATTCTGGCGCTCGGCGCCGCCGCCTACTGGCAGCGCGACCGCATCGCCGGACTGCTGAACGCGGTGCGCGGCCCGGTTGCTCCGCAAAAGGACGCGGCCGCCGTGAAGCCGAAGATCACCGACCGTGTCGGCCAGCCATCCGCGCCGGGCTCCGATACGCCGCCCGCGACGAACCCCCAGACCGGCGCGGTCGCGGCGGTCGCGCAACGCGTCGCGCTGTACGAAGAGGACCCGGCGGACCAGCAGGGCAAGCGCTTCGTCGGCACGGCGATCTGGCGCACCGAGATGGTCACGCCCGGCCCCGGCGCGCCGCCCGACATGGCGGTGCGCGCCGACATCGAGATCCCTGAGCGCCGCATCACCATGACGTTCCTGATCCGGCGCGACATCAACCAGGTGCAGCAGGCGACCAGCCACACCATCGAGGTGACGTTCAACCTGCCGGCGGATTTTCCGTTCGGCGGCATCTCCAACGTGCCCGGCGTGCTGATGAAGCAGGCCGAGCAGACGCGCGGCTCGCCGCTCGGCGGCGCGGCCGCGAAGGTCACCTCGGGCTACTTCCTGATCGGGCTTTCGGCGGTCGAGGGCGACATGCAGCGCAACCTGCAACTCCTCAAGGAGCGCGGCTGGTTCGACATTCCGATCGTCTACAACAACGGGCGGCGCGCGATCCTGGCGATCGAAAAAGGCACGCCCGGCGAGCGCGCGTTCGAGGACGCATTCCGGGCGTGGGGACAGTAAGCGTGCCGGACGCAATCCGCGTCGCGACATTCGACGGGCCGGGCGCGCCGCCGGTGATCCGCACGGTGCCGTGGCCCGACGTTCCGAAGAAGGCCGCGCTGATCAAGATCGGCGCATGCGGCGTGTGCGGCACCGACCAGCACATCCTCAAGGGCCATTGGCCCAAGCCCCTGCCGTGGCCGTTCACGCTCGGCCATGAGATCGGCGGCGTGATCGTCGAATGCGGAGCGGACTTAACCGAAGACTTCATGGGGAAGCCCTTGAAGGTCGGGTCGAAGGTGATGATCCCGCCGCTGATGCCGTGCGGCTCCTGCTACTACTGCGTCCATTATCCGCAGAACGCCAACAAGTGCCTGACGCCGGTCTACTACGGGCGCTATCTCGGCTTCGACAAGCCGCCGCATCTGTGGGGCGGCTGGGCCGAATACGTTTACGTCGATCTCGACATGCTGCCGGGCACGAAAGTCTACAAGCTGCCCGATGACATGAGCCTGCGGCTCGGCGCATTGAGCGAGCCGCTCACCTCGTGCATCCGCGCATTCAATCGCGCGATCGAGGCGGGTCGCTTCAAGTGGAGCAACACGGTCGTGATCCAGGGCTCCGGTCCGATTGGCATTCTCGCGGTCGCGGCCGCGCAGGAGATGGGCGCGGGGCGCGTCATTTGCATCGGCGCGCCCGAAGAGCCGCGGCTCAAACTCGCGCGCAAATTCGGCGCCGAGGCGACGGTGAATATCGAAGAGGTGAAAACGCCAGAGGCGCGCATTGCGGCGGTGCGCGATATCGTCGGCGGCTTTGGCGCGGACCTCGTGATGGACTGCTCGGGCCATCCGAGCGCCGGCCCCGAAGGGATCGAGATGCTGCGCGACGGCGGCACCTATGTGGAGATGGGCCAGTTCACCGACGCGGGCTCGATCGCGACCTCGTGGCACCGCATCTGCGCCAAGGACCTCAACGTGCTCGGCTCCTGGGCCTTTACGGCGAATGACCTGCCGCTCGGCGTCGACATGCTCTACCGCGCGCGCAACAAGTATCCCTGGCTCGACATGCAGACGCTCTATCCCTTCACCGAGGAAGGCGTAGGCCGGGCGGTCGCCGACGCCATGGCGATGAAAACCGTGAAGTCCACCATCGTGCCGTGGCCGGAACTGGTGTGAAGCCGTCGAAAATCGTTAAAGTCGGATCATGACAACAGGCCGTGCGCTGATCATCGGCGGCTCGCTCGGCGGCATGTTCGCGGCGCATTTGCTGCGCGCGGCCGGCTGGCGCGTCGACGTGTTCGAGCGCAGCGGCGAGGATCTGGCCGGGCGCGGGGCAGGGCTCGGCTCGCACGAAGCGCTCGTTGCGATCCTCAAGCGCATCGGCATCGATTTTTCCGCGCCGCTTGGCGTCGCGATCCCGCGCTATGTCTGGCTCGACAAAAATGGCGGCGTGGTCGCCGACGTGCCGCGCCCGCGCCTGATGACCGCATGGTCGCGGCTCTATCGCCCGCTCAAGGACCTGCTGCCGCGCGAGCTGTACCATCCCTTGAAGTCGCTTGTGCGCGTCGAGCAGGACGACCGCAGCGTCACGGCGATCTTCGCGGACGGCACGCGCGAGACCGGCGATCTGCTGATCGGCGCGGATGGCTCGCGCTCCGCGGTGCGCACGCAGCTCGCGCCGCAGGCCAAACCCGAATACGCCGGCTATTTCGCGTGGCGCGCGCTCTGGCCCGAGGCGGAAGCGACCGAAGCGCAGCGGGAACTGCTCTATTCGCGCAACGCGTTCTGCATTCCCGACGGCGAGCTCTGGGTGTCCTACCCGGTGCCGGCGCGCGACGGCGACATCACGCCGGGCAAGCGCGACTACAACATCGTGTGGTACCGCCCGGCCGACGAGGCGACGCTTGCCGCCATGAACACGGACGAGCAGGGCAGGGAGTACGAGCAGATCCCGCCGCCGCTGATCCGGCAGGACGTGATCGACGTCGCCAAGCAGGCGGCGCGCGAGGAAATCGCGCCATCGCTTGCGGCTATGTTCGTCGCCACGCCGCGCCCGACCTTCCAGGCGATCTACGATCTCGCCGCGCCCGAGCTCGTGTTCGGCCGCGCCGTTATCATGGGCGATGCGGCGTTCGTCGCGCGGCCGCATGTCGGCGCGGGCGTGACCAAGGCGGCGCTCGATGCCGCATGCCTTGCGGATGCATTGGCCGACCACGACGACATCGAGGCCGCGCTCGCGCATTACGGCCGCACCCGCAAGACCGCGGGCGACTGGATCATTGACCGTGCGCGCGAATTCGGCGCGATCTGCATTCACGGGCAAACCGAACGTCCGGCCGAACGCATGCAGCGCGCCGAGCGCGCCTGGCAGGAGTATCTGCGCATGCCGGACCGGATTCACGAGTGGGGATTGGAGGCGCTCGCGGCGGAGTAGCCAGGAATTGGCGTCGGCGTGACCGTGCGACGCGCGGGGACGTTTCGTGGCGACGACGCCACTAGATCTTCGGAATCTTCCCGTCCTCGATCACCTTCCGCCATTTGGCGATCTCGGCCTTGATGTAGGCGCCGAACTCGGCGGGCGTGATGCCGGAGGGCTCGAAGCCGAGCGCGAGTATTTTCTCCTTCACGTCGGGCAGCGCGAGGATCGCGGCGATCTCGCGCTGGAGCAGGTCGACGATCTCCTTCGGCGTGCCGGCGGGTGCGAGCACGCCCTGCATGGTCTCGGCTTCCTGCCCCTTGATGCCGAGCTCGTCGAGCGTCGGCACGTCGGGGAGGGCGGCGGCGCGCTTGAGCGAGGTGACGGCGAGCGCGCGCAGCTTGCCGTCCTTGATCAGCTCGGTCGCGGGCGGGATCGCCTGGAACGACAGCGGCGTGTGTCCGGCGACCACCGCCTGGATCGCGGGGGTGCCGCCGGAGAACGGCACGACCAGCAGTTCGGAGAGGCCGAGCGACTGCCGAAACAGCTCGATCGAGAGCGACGGGGTCGTGCCGGCGCCGGGCGAGGCGACGGTGTACTTCGTCGGGTTCGCCTTGATGTCCGCGACCAGCGCCTTCACGTCGCGCGCCGCCACCGAGGGATGCGCGATGAGCGCATGGGTCGCGGCGGCCGCCTTGGTGATCGGCACGAAGTCCCGGTCGGGATCGTAGGGCGGCTTGTTGTAGAGGCTCGGGTTGACCACATAGCTCGATGACACGAACAGGATGGTGTAGCCGTCGCCGGCCGCGCGCGCGGCATTGCCCATGCCGATATTGCCGGCGGCGCCGGCGATGTTCTCGATGATGAACTGCTGACCGAGCCGTTCGGACAGTTTCTGCCCGATGAAGCGCGCCATCACGTCGGTCGGCCCACCCGCCGGGAACGGCACGATGATGCGGACGAGCCGGTTCGGATAGGTTTGCGCGAAGGCCGCGCTCGTGGCGCACAGCGCCGCGCAGAGGGCAGCGATCCGAACGATGACCGACATGACACTGCCCCTCCCGGCGTGCGTCGGTCTGCCGTGCCGTTCGGCACGAAAAGCGCCGACTTCAGCGCCAGACTGAAGCATCCGGCAGCACAGCGTCAATGTGCTGCCGTCTTTAAGAGGCGGAGTTCGCGGCGATGTGGATCAGCGCCGCTGGCCTGGCGGTACCCGGCCGCCGCGCCAGCCGACCTTGCGGCCGCGGCTCCAGCCGCGAGGCCGGGCGTGTTTATGGCGCTTCACCTCGATGACGTCGTTCATGGTCGCGGCAGCGCCGATCACTTCCGGTTGGCCGGGCAGGAAAGCGTTTGCCGGCAAAACCGGCGCGAAGGCGAACGCGCTGGCGAAGCCGCACACGATCAGAAGCTTGCGCATGAAAGGCCCTCCTCAAACGTGCTCCCGCAAACCAAGGTGCTAGAGGGAAGAAGGTTCCGGCAGGGCAAGTCGCTGCCGACAAGAAATCCCTATTCCGATCCAATCAGGCGCGGTTTGCGCCGCGATTTCGCCCGACCCCGTTGATGAGCTTCACCCCGGCCCGGTTGGGGCCACGGGGAGAGTGCATGCGTGTCGTTGTCGCCTTGATCGCGGTCGTCCTGTCCGCGTCCGCTTCCGCTGCGCCGGTGCGCCAGCTCGAAGTGGCGCCGAAGGAAGTCATTCTCGGCTGGATCAACCAGTACCGGCACAGTCCCGAGCCCGACAAAGTGCCGCTGGCGGTGCGCGGCCTGAGCCGGCTCGGGCTGCTCACCGACACCGAAGGCGCGGGCGTCTATGTGGGCTTCCTCGCCGGCATCATCGCGTCCAATCCCGACAAGGCCGACGACCTGATCGCGCGGATGTTTCCGCTCGGCAGCGAGCACCAGTGGGCAATCGTGCGCGCGATTGCGTATTCGTGCCGGGCGGACTGGCGCACGATGCTGCAGCGCCATGCCGAGCGCATGCCCTCGCGGCGCGTGATGATCGAGAAATTCCTCTCCGGCAAGCTGCCGACGCTCGACCAGGCGCCGATCGAGAAGGACGAGACCTGGGGCGAGAAATTCCGCACCCAGATCACACTGGCGAAGTACTTCTCAAAGCCCAAGGCCGCCGTGGCGCTCGACCTGACGCCGGACCTGCTCGATACGCTGTGGGGCTATTTCTACGCCACCGGCGAGTATCGTCCGCTCGCGCGCATCGTGCTGATGCTGCGCTGGACCAAGGAGCGCGATCTGGTGGAAAAGCTCACGCTCGGCAGCATGGCCAAGTACACGCTCGCCATCAATTCGGCGCGCAACGCCGACCTGCTGGCGAAAATGAAATGGGCGGCCACCCAGCCGCAGCCCGACACCATCAAGCCGGTGCTCGCCGAGGTGATCGAGGCGGCGGAAACGGTCGAGACCGGCAAGCTGCGCAACGAGGCGCTCGCCGCCATCGAGGAGTTGAAGCGCAAGGGACCCGGCACCAAGCGCGATCTCTCGCTGTGGGGACAGGTGGGGGAGGGGGCGCTGGCGATCGGCTGTATTGCGGCGGCGATAGCCGGCCAGGTCGAATTCGGCATCCCGTGCGTGGTCGGCGGGGTCGCGACTTCGGCGGCGCTGCGCATCTGGGATTCGCCGAAATAGCGGAAAAACGAAGGGAATCCGGGGTGAAGGCACTAACCCCAACAGGTCGTCCACCGGGATCGGGGCATTTCGCCACCAGATCGCCTTATTGCTGGGCGATCCGGTAACGTCTTGTTCACTCTGATCCCGCACTTTGGTCCGAGGGGGAGCGTGGGAATCACAATGAAATCGGCACGAGTCTGTCTGCTTTCGCTTGCGTGCGTGGGCGGTGCCTTCGCGTTTGGAATGGTTGCCGATGCGGCGATCGATCTGGTGATCCCGGCGCCCGGCAAGAAGGCGGCAGTGGCCGCCGCCACGCCCGCCGAAGCCGCCGCGCCTGTCGCCTACGCGCTC
>JAXDOA010000103.1:0-3254 GCA_034669125.1 Hyphomicrobiales bacterium | reverse complement strand
TTGGCCGGCCGGCAAGCCGCTGTTCCTGCGCCTCTCGGTCGACGACGATGCCGGCTGGGGCCCGGACCAGAGCGTCGCGCTTGCAAAGCTCGTCAAGCCGAAGGGCGTCGACGTGATCGACTGTTCGTCCGGCGGGATGACCGGTGCACCGGTGACGAGTGCCGGTCCAGTCACCTCCGGCTATCAGGTGCCGTATGCGGAGCGGCTGCGGCGCGACGCCGAGATCATCAGCATGGCGGTGGGGCTGATCGTGCATTGCGATCAGGCCGAACAGATTTTGCAGGAAGGCCGCGCCGACCTGATCGCGCTCGCGCGCGAGCTTCTCTACAATCCGAACTGGCCGATGGATGCCGCGCAGAAGATGGGCGTCGACAAGGAATTTACCTCGGTGCCCTCGCCGCAGGCTTACTGGCTCGCCAAGCGCGCGCAATCGGTGAAGAGCGTGCAGCCCTCGACCTACATGAAGGGCATGAACGCCGGGTAGGGCGTCAGGTCGTGATGGCCGATTCCGCCAAGATCGTGATCTGCGGCGCCGGTATCGCAGGAGTGGCGGCGGCCTATGCGCTTGCCGTCGAGCACGGCGCCGAGGATGTGACGATCGTCGAGCCGGGCAACCCGCTCTCGCTCACCTCCGACAAGTCCACCGAGGCCTACCGCAACTGGTGGCCCGGCCCGGATTGGGCGATGACCGCCTTCATGAATCGCAGCATCGATCTCCTCGAAAAGATCGCGCGCGCGACCGGCAATCGCATCAACCTCAATCGCCGCGGCTATGTGTTCGCCACCGCCGATGCCGCCAAGATCGACTTCCTCCACACGATGGCGAAGACCGCCGAGACGCGCGGCGCCGGCACGGCGCGATTTCACGACACGGCATCGAGCGCCTACACGCCCTCGCCCGAGCGCGGCTTCGACCTCGCGCTCAACGGCGCGGACGTCATCACCGACACGAGCGTGATCCGCCGCCACTTCCCGTATCTGGCGCCCGGCACCGTCGCGGTCGCGCATGCGCGGCGTGCCGGATGGCTCAGCGCGCAGCAGCTCGGCGCGGCGATGCTGGAGGCGGCGCGCGCACATGGCGTGAGACTCCTGCGCGGCAAGGTCGTCGGCATCGATACCGGCGCGCGCGTGCGCGCGGTCCATGTGGAGCATGCGGGAGAACGCCGGTCGATCGAGGCGACGCACGTCGTGCTGGCCGCCGGGCCGATGCAGACACAGATGGCGCAGCTCATCGGCGTCGATTTGCCGATCTATGCCGAGCGTCATCACAAGGTCAGTTTCGCCGACACGCAGAGCGCGGTGCCGCGTTCCGCGCCGATGATGATCTGGCTCGATGCGCAGTATTTGCCGTGGAGCACGGAGGAACGCGCGGCGCTCGCGGAAGACGAGGAGGCGCGCTGGCTGCTGGGCGAATTTCCCGCGGGCGTGCATGGGCGGCCGGACGGCGCGCACGCCACGCTGGTGCTGTTCAACCATCACGGCGACGCGGTCGAGCCCGAATTTCCGCTGCCCGAGCCGCCGCCGTATTACGCCGAGATCGCGCTGCGCGGCATGTCGACCATGGTGCCGGCATTGCAACGCTATGGCGGCAAGCCTTCGCGCGCTTACGTCGACGGCGGCTATTACATCAAGACGCGCGAGAACCGCCCGCTGATCGGACCGGTGCCGGTCGAGGGTGCCTATGTGTCGTGCGCCTACTCGGGCTTCGGCGTCATGGCGTCGTGCGCGAGCGGAGAGTTAATCGCGCGGCACATCACGGGCGGCGCGCTGCCCGACTATGCGCCGGCGTTTCTGCTCTCGCGCTATCAGGATCCCGGATACCGCGCACTGCTCGACACATGGGGCGACGGCGGACAGCTTTGACCGTCCCGCGAAACAGTCCTATCGTTTTATTGACGCCATAGATCGCAGGGCGGGCTCCCATGTCTGGATTCGATCGTCGCGATTTCCTGCGCGGCACGGCAGCGGCCGCGCTGACGGTTGCGGCGCCCGCCGATCTGCTGGCGCAAGCAACGAAAGCGGCGGCGCCCGCAAGCGCGTGGGATTCAGGGGCGCTCCGCCACCTGCTTCCGACCGTCAGCGACAACCGCATCCTGATCAAGGCGTCATTCAACGCGCCGCTCGCCAACGCGCCGACGCTGCGCATCGATGCCACCTCGGTACGTGGACGGATGGGCGATACCCGCGGCGAGCACTGGCATTTCTACGCCACGGGTTTGAAGCCGGGACGTCCGCACCGGCTCTCGCTCGCCGGCCCCAAGAGCCGCCCGCTGTGCCAACCATGGGAGCTTGCGACCTTTCCCGGACCCGACGAGCGGCCGGAGAAATTCCGCCTGCTGATCTACACCTGCGCGGGCGGTCACGAGATCAACACGTTCCTGCCGACGGTCACACGCAACCGGCTCCTCCGGCGTGCGCTCAGTTTCGCGCCGCAGGCAGTCATCGCCAACGGCGATCACGTCTATTGGGACCTGCTCGCGCCTGTGAACAAACACATCCTCGGCGCGTCGCCCGAAGCCATCAAGCTTGCCGGCACATTCGACCGTTCGGCGGTCGTGCTCGGCAGCGACAACGAGGCGGTGCTCAAGCGCGCCGCCGGGCCGCAGATCGTGCCGGTCTACGGGACCGACTTCCGCTCGACGCCGGTGTTTTTCCTGCAGGACGATCACGACTATTTCGACAACGACGAGGCAACCGACGAGGCGGTCACGTTCCCGCCCTCGCATTTCATGCTTCAGCTCGCACGCGCGACGCAGAATATCTACTACCCCGAATTCCTGCCCGATGTGGCGCGTCCGCTTGGCCTGCCCGCGTCATCCGCCGGAGACCGCGTGTGGGGCATATCGGAGAGCTTCGGTACGCTGCGCTTCGGCCGTCTCGCCGAGATTCTGCTCTACGACGTACGCCGTACGCAGACGCTGGCGGGCCCAAGCGCGGTCTATCTCGATCCCGAGGTCGAGACATGGCTCAAGGCGCGCTGTGCCGCAGCCGAGGTCAGTCATGTGGTGCATGTGCCATCCAATCCGCCCGGCTGGACCGCCGGCAAATGGGGCGAATGGTACCCGGACGTGCTCGGCGCCGACGGCAAGCTCACCACTGCGAAGCCGAAGCCGTATTGGCAGGCCGGCTGGCTCAAGCAGCACGACCGCCTGATGGCGGCGATATCCGGCATGCGCGGCCGCGTGCCGCTCATCATGAGCGGCGATCTCCACGCCGTCGGCATCGGCCGCATGCTGCGCTCAGGCAGTCTCGAC
>JAXDOA010000102.1:0-14080 GCA_034669125.1 Hyphomicrobiales bacterium | reverse complement strand
AGATCGTGCGCCAGCGCGGCTCGCCTTGCCGTATCGGTGCGTCGAGCGTGAGGGTCTCCGCCATCGCGCGATCATGCCGCTGCGGTCATCAACCGGCAAGCGCTCGGCTGATTTCCGATGATGAAAGCGCCCTTGTTGCCGGATCGCCACCGCGCCGATAGCATCGTGCCCAACAAGCCGGGGGGCGGCACAAGAAAATCGGAGGAAACAGATGGACCGACGAAGCTTCCTCGCCGGCACAGCTGCGGCGGCGCTCGCAACACCCTCATTCGCGCAGGATTATCCGTCCCGGCCCGTGACGCTGATCAACCCGTTCCCGCCCGGTGGCGCGGCGGATGTGGTCGGGCGGCCGTTCGCGGCAGCCCTCGAGCCGCTGCTCAAGCAGCCGGTGGTGGTGGAGACCAAGTCGGGCGCGGCCGGCGCGGTCGGTGCCCAGTTCGCCGCCAATGCCAAGCCGGACGGCTACACGCTGCTCGCGCACCTTCCGTCGATTTCGGGCTTTGCGGCGGTCGACACGCTGTTCGGCCGTACGCCGAAATTCACCCGTGCCGACTTCATCCCCATCGCGCGCCTGACCGAAGGCCCGATGGTGCTGGTCGTGAACGATCAGCAGCCTTACAAGACGCTGAAAGAGTTCGTCGACGACGCGAAGGCCAACCCCAACAAGCTGATTTTTTCGTCGTCGGGCCTTTACGGCGCGCTCCATCTGCCGACCGCGCTGCTGATCAAGGCCGCCGGCATTCAGCTGCGCCACCTGCCGACCGCGGGCGGGGGACCGGCCGTGACGGCCGTGCTCGGCAACAACGCGCAAGTCCTGGTGTCCGCGCTCGGAGCCGCCAGTGCGCAAATGAAAGCCGGAAAACTGCGCGCGCTCGCCTGCTTCTCGCCCAAGCGCGCCGCGGCGCTTCCGGATGTGCCGACGCTGAAGGAGCTTGGCTACGACGTCGAGTTCTCGATCTGGTGCGGCCTGTTCGCCCCCAAGGGAACGCCCGAGGCTGTCATCACGAAGGTACGCACTGAGACCAAAACCGCAGTCGCGAGCGAACAGTTCAAGACCGCAATCGCCAATGTCGGCGACGTCGTGGGCTATCTCGATCAGCCCGAATTCAAGACCTTCTGGGACTCCGACGCGCAGCGCGTCGAAGCGGCAGTCCAGTCGATCGGCAAGGTGGAGGGATGACCATGGATCGCCGCCAATTCGTCGTCGGCAGCGCCGCTTCGGCGGGTGTTGTTGCAGCCTCATGGTCCGGCGCAGCGCCCGCGCAAGACGCATTTCCGGCGCGCCCAATCACGATCCTCAACGCGTTCCCTCCCGGCGGCATCAACGACGTGGTGACGCGGCCGGCGGCGAGTGCGCTGGAAGCCATCTTCAAGCAGCCCGTCGTGGTGGAAACCAAGGCGGGCGCGGCTGGCGGCGTTGGCGCGCAGGTCGCGGCGAATGCCAAGCCCGATGGTTACACGTTGCTTTCGCACAATAATGGCATCTCCAGTTATGCCGAGGTCGACAAGATCTTCGGGCGTACACCGAAGACCACGAAGGCTGATTTCATTCCGCTGGCGCGGCTCTGTGCCGATCCTGTTCTGGTGCTGGTCAACGCTGAACAGCCTTACAAGACGCTCGCCGAATTCGTCGCTGCGGCGAAGAGCAACCCGGAAAAGATCGTCTACAGTTCGGGCGGTTTCTATGGGGCGAGCCATCTGCCGGTCGCGCTGCTGGAGCAGGCGGCAGGGCTTAAGGGCATGCGTCACCTGCCGACTGCCGGCGGTGGGCCGGCGATCACGGCGGCGCTCGGCAACAACGCCCAACTCACGACGCAGACCGTGCAGGCGACGCTCCAGCACGTCAAGGCCGGCAAGCTGCGTGCGCTCGCGACCTTCGGCGCGGAGCGCTCCAAGGCGTTGCCCGATGTGCCGACGATGAAGGAACTCGGCTACGACACGACCTACTATCTTTGGGTCGGTCTGTTCGCCCCGAAGGGTACGCCTGCGCCGATCGTTTCCACGCTGACCGCTGCGATCGACCAAGCCGCGGCCAGCAAGCAATTCATCGAACCGCTTACCAATGTGGGGCTTGAGCCGAGCTATCTCCCGGCGGCGGCGTTCGCGAACTTCTGGGACGACGACGTCAAGCGGTCCGAGGAAACGATCCGCCAGATCGGCAAGGTTGGTTGAAAGCATGACCCTGCGCTCCGATCACGTCGCCGGCGCGGCGTTCATTGCCTTCGGCATCCTGGTATTCGCGCTCTCGGGCGATCTGCCGTTCGGGCGGCTGTCGGCGCCGGGCGTCGGCATGATGCCGAAGCTTCTGCTCGTGGTGATGATCGCGTTCGGCGTCGCGCTGGTGATCGGCGCCGCCGCGAGCCAGCCGTTCGCCGAGATCGAGTGGAGCGATCGCACGCACGCGCTGCTGCTCGTCGCCATCACGGGCGTTGCGGTCACGCTCTACACGACGCTCGGCTTCATCGTGACGATGACGCTGCTAGTGTTCACGCTGCTGACCGTGGTCGAGCGCAAGCCCGTGCTGCACGCCGCGGCCTATTCGATCGGCCTCACGGCGACGGCCTGGTGGGTGTTCGGCAAGGCGCTCAAGGCACCGCTGGAAACCGGAATTCTGGGTTTCTAGGAGCGATGTCAGGAAAAGTGGGAACCGATTTTCCGCGAGTCTTAGCTAAGATCCGCATCGCGACAAAGGTCTAGAATGGGTGTCACCCTCGACTCACTCTGGCTTGGCTTCTCGGTCGCGCTGCAGCCCGCGGTGCTGTGGTACGCCTTCATCGGCTGCCTCGTCGGCACACTGGTCGGCGTGTTGCCCGGCATCGGCCCACTCGCCGGCATTTCGATCCTGCTGCCGATCACCTTTGGCCTGAATGCCACCAACGCGATCGTGATGCTCGCCGGCATCTATTACGGCTCGCAATATGGCGGCTCGACCACCTCGATCCTGCTGCGCATTCCGGGCGAAGCCTCCTCGGTGATGACCTGCATCGACGGCAACGCGATGGCGCGCAAGGGCCGCGCGGGCGCGGCGCTCTGCATCGCGGCGGTGGGCTCGTGGATCGCCGGCACGTTTGGCGTGATCGTGCTGACGCTGATCGCGCCGCCACTTGCCACGCTCGCGCTCAAATTCGGCCCGCCCGAATACACCGCGCTGCTGACGGTGGGCCTCGTTTTCCTCGCCTACATGTCGACGTCGTCGCTGGTCCGCACATTGCTGATGGCTTCCCTCGGACTTTTGCTCGGCATGATCGGCATCGATCCGCTCAGCGGGCATTTCCGCTATTCGTTCGACATCCCCGAGCTCGGCGACGGCATCGGCATCGTGCCGGTCGCGGTCGGGCTGTTCGGGCTGGGCGAAATCCTCTCCACACCGAGCCGTCAGGTGACCGGGGAGGTGATCCGGCCGAAGCTGCGCGAGCTGTGGCCGAACCGCGAGGAGTGGCGCCAATCCGGCTGGCCGATTGCGCGCGGCACCGTGATGGGTTTCCTCATCGGCATCATTCCGGGATCCGCGCACATCATTTCGAGCTTCCTCTCCTATGCGGTGGAGAAGAAGATCTCCAAGCACCCTGAGGAATTCGGCAAGGGCGCGGTCGCGGGCGTCGCCGGGCCGGAGTCCGCGAACAACGCGGCCTCGACCGGCGCATTCGTGCCGATGCTCGCGCTCGGCATCCCGACCGGCCCGGTGACGGCGGTGCTGATGGCGGCGCTGATGATCCACGGCGTGCCGCCCGGCCCGACGCTGGTGAACGATCATCCCCAGGTGTTCTGGGGCTTTATCGCCTCGATGTATGTCGGAAACCTGATGCTGCTGGCGCTCAATTTGCCGCTGGTCGGGCTGTTCGTGAACCTGCTGCGCATTCCTTACGCGTATCTCTATCCGCTGATCATCATGTTCTGTGTCATCGGCGTGTACGAGGTCGCGCACTCGATCGTCGACGTGTGGATCATGCTGATCATGGGCGTGGTCGGCTATGCGCTGAAGAAATTCAACTTCGATCCCGCGCCCCTGGTGCTCGGGCTGGTGATCGCGCCGATCTTCGAGATGAGCCTGCGCCAGTCGCTGATCATGTCGGACGGCAACTGGCTGATCTTCCTGCAGCGCCCGATCGCTCTGGTGCTGATGATCGTCTGCGCAGGCCTGCTGGCGGCCTCGGCGGTGTCCGCCATCACGGCAAGGCGCGACTGGCGCGCGAAGCTGGCGGAGGAAGTGAAGGAATAGCGGTTACGCGGTTTTTGGCAGCGCGATGCCGAACACGCGCTGCGCAAACTGCGGATACACCTCCGCCAGCTGCGGCGCGACCGTCTCGCGCATGAGCTTGAGCGTGTCCGCCGACGGTGCAGCCGTCACCGGCACATCACCCGGCCGGTCGAAATGGAATCCGGTGTTCTCGATCACTTCATCGACCGTGTGGCCCGGATGCACACTCTCCAACCGGAAACGTTTTCGCGTGCGATCGAACGAAAAAAGACAGCGGTTGGTGATGAGCGCGACCGGCCCGCCCGGCCGATGCACGTTTTCGGCATTGCCGCCGGGCGCGCTAATGAAGGAAACCTTCGGCACCAGCGTGCGGCGCGAATGCTCGAGGCGGAACAGGATCACCTTTGGCACTACGTAGTAGAGATAGCCCGAGCCGAACGAGCCGGGGAAACGTACGTTCGGCTGCTCGTAGTCGCCGATGCTCACCAGATTGATGTTGCCTTCGCCGTCGATCTCGCCGCCGGAGAGAAAGAACACATCGACACGGCCCTGACCGGCGCAATCGAACAGCTCGCGTCCGCCGTCGGTGAAAAACATGTGGCGGCGGCTGCCGAGCAGCGACACGTAGGGCCGCCCCCCGCCGCGCTCGCGCAGTGTCAGCGCGGCCAGCGCCGGGATCGGCGAGGCATTGCCGACCGCCACGTGCCGCACGTCGCCGATCAGCCGCACGATTACGTCGGCGAGGAGTTCTTCAGGGGTGAAATCAGGCGGCCCGCTTGGCGTAGACATGCTGCTCCAGATACCGCGCAAATCCCTCCGCGCTTGCCGCCATCTTCGCATACTCCGCCAGATGCGCCCCGTCCGCCGCATAATGATCGAGCAGTTGCAGCGGCCACGCGCCGCGCGGCGCAACCGCAACCGTCTCGACATAGAATCCCGGGACGGTGCCCGCCGAGAGCGCCGGATCGTCCATCAAACTGCCGTCGTACATTTTCTCGACGGTCGCGATGGTGCGCGCCGACGCGTGCGCCATGGTCAGCAATTCGCGGTCGCGGCCGATGAACACGTTGCCGGCGCGGTCGGCCATTCCGGCATGGAACAGCGCGAAGTCCGGCTTGATGGCGGGCAGCAACACGATCGGATCGTTGTTGCCGAACGGATTGTCGATCACGCGCCAGTCCGGCCGGTGCGCGAGAATGTCGGAGCCGATCAGCCCGCGCAGCGGCATGAACGGCACGCCCTTTTCGGCCGCCTGCATCGAGGCGTAGAGCGCGGGGCAGGTCGCGTCTTTCATCCCGATGGTCTTGCCGAGGATCGCCGCGGTGAAGCGCGGGGCGGGGCCGAATTCGCCGAGGCTCACGGCGGATGTTTCCAGCGTCTCGACGCACCCGGCGCCGATCAGCATGTCGGCCTGCAGGGTCGAAGTCGGCAGCGCGACGAGGTGCAGGCGCTTCACGCCGCGGCGTATGAGGGCGCGTGTCGCCTCCATCGGCACGCCGGAGGATTCGCGCGGCACGACCACCATCGCGCCGTCCGGAATGGCGGCGACGGCGTCGTCGACCGATGAAGCGATGAGGGGCACTACATCTCCCCCTTGATGTCGTTCTCCTTCACCACCGGCCCCCACAGCTTGCCTTGCGCGGTGGAAAATGCGCGCAGCTCCTCGGGCGTCGACAGCACCAGGGTCATCTGCTGGCTTTCGGTGAGCGCCTTCGTCACGCGCTCCTCGCGGATCGAGGCGGTGAGCTCCTTGTGGAAGCGCTCGACAATCGGCTTCGGCGTGCCGGCCGGCGCGAACACGCCCCACCACGTGTAGGCGGTGAGATCGGGCACGCCGCTTTCCATCACGGTCGCGACGTCTGGCAAGGCCGGGACGCGCTTCTCGCCGGTCTGCACGATCGGCCGCAGCTTGCCGCTGCCGAGTTGCGGTGTCACCAGCGCGACGCTGCCGATGATGAAATCGACGTGCCCGCCGAGTGCGTCGTTCATCGCAGGTCCGCCGCCGCGATAGGGCACGTGGGTCAGCTTCACGCCGGTCTTTTTCTGCAGCAGCACCATGAACAGATGGCCGATCGAGCCCGAGCCGACCGACGCATAGGAGAGCCCGTCCGGCTTCGCCTTCGCGGCGGCGATTATGTCGGCCAAGTTCTTGAACTCGTGCTTGGTGTTGACCGCGAGCAGATACGGCGCAGTCGCGATCAGCATCACCGGGTCGAGGTCTTTCTCGGTGTCGTACTGCAAGTTCATCAGATAAGGATTGACCGAGTGCGTATCGAACACGAACAGCCAGGCGTTGCCGTCGGGCGCCGACTTCGCGAACACTGCCGTGCCGGCGGCGCCCGACGCACCCGGCTTATTCTCGATGATGATGTTGGCGGAAAGCCGCTGCTGCAAGCCGGTCTGCACCAGCCGCGCCAGCACATCGGTCGAGCCGGCGGGCGGAAACGGGACGATCAGCCGGATCGGCCCGCTGGGCCAGTTCTGCGCATTCGCCGGCGGCGCCGCGAACGGCGCGACGGCTGCGCCCAACACCAGGCTTCGTCTCGTCAGTGTCACGTCTGGCTCCCTGCCTTTTGTTGCTTCAGTTCCACCGGGGACAATCCAGCCAGGCCCCGTCGCGGCATCCCGCATCCTAGCCTATAATCGCGTCAAGCAACCGGCTTTCAGGCTGCACTGATATCGCAATTTCAGGGAGGCGGGCGACCCATGAAGGACTTCACCCTCGACGTGAACGGCAAGCAGCACAGAGTCAATGTCGATCCCGACATGCCGCTGCTCTATGCGCTGCGCGACGATCTCGGCCTGAACAATCCGCACTTCGGCTGCGGTCTCGCGCAATGCGGCGCCTGCACGGTGCACCTCGACGGCCAGCCGGTCCGGTCCTGCGTGACGCCGGTGTCGGACGCGGCCGGCCGCAAGGTGGTCACGCTCGCCGGCCTCGGCACGCCGGAGAAGCCGCATCCCTTACAGACCGCCTACATCGACGAGCAGGTGCCGCAATGCGGCTACTGCATCAACGGCTGGATCATGACAGCAGCGGCGCTGCTCGCCGAAAAGAAAAAGCCGAGCGAGGCTGAAATCAAGCAGGCGCTCGAGGGCCTGAAATGCCGCTGCGGCACGCACATGGGCATCCTGCGCGCGGTCAAGCGCGCCGCCACGATGATGGGTTGAGGGAGGCGCACATGACCAAACAGGACAAGCCTTCGGGATTCTCCCGCCGCGTGCTGCTCAAGGGCGCGGGCGCGCTCGTGGTGTCGGTCGGCTCGCCGCTCGGCCTCGACGCGCTGCTCGCAATCGACAAGGCGCATGCGCAAGGCGCAAAGCCCCCGCTGATGCCGGACCAGCTTTCCTCCTACATCGCGATCAATGCTGACGGCACGGTGTCCGCGTTCTTCGGCAAGATGGACATGGGGCACGGCCTGTTCGTCGCCATCGGCCAGATGGTGGCCGAAGAGCTCGACGTCCCATTCAAGGCCGTCAAGGTGTTCATGGGCGACACCGCGACCTCGGTGAACCAGGGCGGCGCCTCCGGCTCGACAGGCATCCAGTTCGGCGGCAAGCAGATGCGCATGGCGGCGGCGGAAGCGCGCCGCGTGCTGGTCGAGATGGCGGCCGAGAAGCTCGCCACCCCGGTGGATCAGCTCATCGTCGTCAACGGCATCGTCAACGCCGCGTTCAACCGCGACAAGAAGACGAGCTACGCCGAGCTGATCGGCGGGCGCTATTTCAACGTCCAGCTCGACTGGAACAAGCAGTGGGGCAATCCGCTCTATGCGCCCGGCAAGGCGCAGCCGAAGAAGGCGAGCGAGTACAAGATCGTCGGCAAACCGATCAAGCGCGAGGACGTGGCGCCGAAGGTGTTCTGCCAGGAAGACTTCTGCACCGACGTGAAGGTGCCCGGCATGGCGCATGGCCGGGTGATCCGCCCGGCGGTCGCCGGCGCGGTGCCGGTGAAGGTCGACGAGGCCTCGATCAAGGACATTCCGGGCGTGAAGGTCGTCTGGCAGAAGGACTTCCTCGGCCTGATCGCCGAGAAGGAATGGGACGCGATCCGCGCCGCCGAAAAGCTCAAGGTCGAGTGGTCGAACGCAGCGCCGCCGTTCCCCGAGCAGGCGGCGCTCTACGATCACATCCGCAAGGCGCCGGTGCGCAAGCGCGACGAGGGCAAGCCGGTCGGCAATGTCGACGACGCCATGCGATCCGCCGCGCGCGTTGTCGAGGCCGAATACGAATGGCCGTTCCAGTCGCACGCCAGCATGGGACCGGCGTGTGCGCTGGTCGAGATCAAGGACGGGCAGGCGACCTGCTGGACCGGCTCGCAGAAATCGCACTTCGTGCGCGACGGCGTCGCCGACATGCTCGGCCTGCCGCCCGACAAGGTGCGGGCGATCTGGGTGACGGGCCCGGGCGCCTATGGCCGCAACGATGCGGGCGACGCCGCGATGGATGCGGCCGTGCTCGCCAAGGCCACCGGCCGTCCGGTGCGGCTGCAATACACGCGCGATCAAGGGACGGCCTGGGATCCGAAGGGGCCGGCCTCGATCCATCGCGCGCGTGCGGCGATCGACGCCAATGGCAACATGATCGGCTACGATTTTCTCAGCAAGGGCTTCTCGCGCCTCGACGTGCTGATGAACGAGAGCAAGGCCGCCGATACGCTGGCCGGCCATCTGCTCGGCGCGCCGCTCAAGGTGAACGACGGCTTCGGCGTGCCGGCCGAAGTGTACGAGTTCGCCAGCAAGCGCACCGCATGGGAAACGATCGCGCCGCTGCTCGAACGCGGCTCGCCGCTGCGCTCGGCGCACTTACGCGATCCGGTCGGGCCGCAGATTCATTTCGCGTCCGAATCTTTCATGGACGAGGTGGCGCATGCGGTTGGCGCCGATCCGGTCGAGTTCCGGCTCAAGCACCTGAAGGCGCCGCGCGACATTGCGGTGATCAAGGCCGCGGCCGAGCGCGCCAACTGGCAAACACGCGCCTCGCCTCGCCGCGACCAGACCGGCAACACCGTGTCGGGCCGCGGCATTGCGTATTCGCAGCGCAACGGCACCGTGTGCGCGGTGATCGCCGAGGTTGATGTGGACCGAGTGAGCGGCAGGATCTGGGCGCGCAAATTCACTGTCGCGCACGATTGCGGGCAGATCATCAATCCGGACGGGTTGGTGAAGTGCATCGAGGGCAACATCATCCAGGGCATCAGCCGCACGCTGTGGGAGGAGGTCGCCTTCGACAATAGGGCGGTGACCAGCGTCGACTGGCTGACCTATCCGATCCTCGACATCACCGAGACGCCCGAGGCGATCGACTGCGTGCTGATCAACCAGCCCGACGCGCCGCCGACTGGCGCCGGCGAGCCTTCGATCCGCCCCGTGGCGGCGGCGATCGCCAACGCGATCTTCGACGCAACCGGCGTGCGCATCCGCCGCGTGCCGTTCTCGCCCGACCGCGTAAAGGCGGCGCTGTCGTAACTCCGCTCTCTCGGCTCCCCTCCCGCGCGTAGCGGAGGGGAGGGGTCGGGGGTCGGGGGCGCTTCCGGAGCCCTTCATGACCGTCGTCGACGTGCACACCCACATGCTCACGCTCGACTGGATCGAGCTGCTCAAGACGCACGGCGGCGTTTACGACGTGAAGCCCACCAAGGCCGGGCAGAACTCGATCTGGAAGGACGGCGCGCCGTTCATGACGCTGATGCCGGGCATGTGGGACTACGACCTGCGCATCAAAGCGATGGACAAGGCCAAGGTTGATGTCGCGATCGTGTCGCTCACCTGTCCGAACTGCTTCTTCGGCGACCGCGCGACCAGCCTGGCGGCCGCCCAGATCGTCAACGACTCGATGGCCGAGCAGGCGCGCTTGAAGCCGGACCGCATCCGCTGGCTTGCCTCGATCCCGTGGCAATACGCCGACGACGCGAAGGCCGAGCTCGCGCGCGCCGTGAAGGCCGGCGCGGTCGGGGTGATGCAGCTTGCCAATGTGGTTGGCGACGAATTGACCGATGAAAAATTCGCAGCCGTCTGGGCCGAGATCGACCGGCTCGGGTTGCCGGTGCTCATCCATCCCGGCACGCCGCCCGGGATGGCCGACATGAACCTCGGCGAGTTCGGCCTGGTGCCGCCGATCGGCTTCATGATCGACACCACGCTGGCGTTTTCGCGCATCATCTTCTCGGGCTTTCTCGACAAATACCCGAACGTGAAGCTGATTGCCGCGCATGGCGGCGCGACGCTGCCGTATCTCGCCGCGCGGCTCGATCGCTGTCACGAGATGATCCCGGCGTGCTCTTCCGTCATCAAGGAGAAGCCGAGCGAGTATCTCAAGCGCATCTGGTACGACACGGTGGTGTACGACCAGCGCGCTTTGGAGATGTGCATCGCGGTCGCGGGCTCGCCCGACCGCGTGCTCTACGGCTCGGACTATCCGCACAACATCGGCGACATGGAAGGTTGCCTCGCGCGCGTCGATGCGCTGCCCGCCGCACAGGCGAAGCGGGTGCGGGGAGCGGCGGCGAGGGAGTTGTTCAAGTTGTGATGCTGGTCATTCCGGGGCCAGCCTAAGGCCGGAGCCCGGAATCCATAACCCAAGCCTTACATGAGAAACGCCGACTGAGCGATGCGGATGATGTCGTGGCTATGGATTCCGGGCTCGCCGCGTCGCGGCGCCCCGGAATGACAGGAGAGTCACTTCTCCAGCTCCGCCAGCACTTCCTTCGCGATGCGCACCGAGTCGAGCATGACCGGCGCGCCGGCATAAAGCCCGACGTGCAGGAAGATCTCGCGGATCTCTTCCCGCGTGACGCCATTGGTGATCGCGCCGCGCACATGGCCGCGCAGTTCGTGCGGGCGGTTCAGGATGGCCAGCATCGCGAGATTGAGCATGCTGCGCGTCTTGGGGCTCAAGCCCTCGCGTCCCCACACCGCGCCCCAGCCGTGCTCGGTGATGAAGTCCTGGATCGGCTTGCCGATGTCGTCCTCGTTCGCGGCAAGCGCACGGTCCACATAGGTCTTGCCCATCACGGCGCGGCGCAGCTCCATCCCCTTGTCGTACAGATTTTGGTCCACGGCGTTCTCCCTTTCACAAACGATAGATGCGCACGGCGTTGTCGTGAAACAGCATGCGCCGTTCCTCGATCGGGCGGTTCGACACCGCCGCGCGGAAGCCGCCATAGATCATCTGGAACGAGCCGGTCAGCCCGTCGACCGGAAAGTTGCTGGCGAACATGCAGCGCTCCGGCCCGAAGATGTTGATGGTATCGCGGATGATCGGACCGTTCGCGGTGAGCGTCCACGGCAGGCCGGGCCGGCCCAGTCCGGAAATCTTGATCGCGATATTCGGCTGCGCCGCAGCGGTTTCCAGCGCGATGCGCCAGCCGCTAAGGCCTTCCTCGCTGCGGTCGACCGGCAGAGCCGTATGTACGATGACGATCTGCGTGGCGGGAAAATCGCGCGCCAACTCGGCCAGTGCATCGAGATGCCACCACGGCACCTGCACGTCGAACAGGAAGCCGTGCTTCTCCAGCAGCGCATAGCCGCGCCGCCATGTCGGATCGTCCATCGAGCCCGCTTCGCCGCGCTTCGCGTCGTTCGGCTTCGCGGCGGACATGGGAAAATTGCGCACGCCGCGTGTCAGCTTGAACCTTGCATGCCCGGCCAGCACCTGCTCGATATCGTGGCGCGCAAGCTGTGCCGAGCCGATACAGGCATGCGGATAGCCGTATTCGGCCGCGACAGTCTCGAGCCAGCGCGGCTCGCCCGCCGGATCGGACGGGTCCCACAGCGCATCCTCGTGCACGGTCTTGACGATGTTGACGGCGCCCGCGTCGCGCAGGTAATCCGGCGGCAGGTAGTTGCGCTTGAGCGACGTGTAGTCGCCGTAGCGGAAGTGCACCGGCTTCGGATCGCACAGCCAGGGATAATAGTTGCGGGAAAGGTCCCAGAAATGCTGGTGCGGATCGACGATGGGGAAGTCGTCGGGTTTGTTGCTCTCTGCCACGGGTTATTCGGCCGCCGCGCGCGCCGGGCTCGCCTGTCCGGCGAAATAATCCATCGCGGCCTGCACGCCGCCTTTCTTGTGCGGCACGCCGGCGAGTGCAAGCCCCATCTCGACACCCGCGAGCGCGCCGACGATCGTGAGATCGTTGGTATCGCCGAGGTGCCCGATGCGGAACACCTTGCCGGCGACCTTCGAGAGCCCGGTGCCGAGCGATACGTCGAAATGCTCCAGCGCGGTCTTGCGGAATGCATCCGCGTCATGCCCGGCCGGCATCATCAGCGCGGTGAGCGACGACGAATAATGCCGCGGTTCCTTGCACAGAATCTCCAGCCCCCACGCCTTCGCGGCGCGCCGCGTCGCCTCGGCATGGCGGTCGTGGCGCGCGAACACGTTTTCGAGGCCCTCCTCGTGCAGCATGTCGATCGCTTCGCCGAGCGCGTAGAGCATGTTGGTGCCCGGCGTGTAGGGGAAGAACCCGGTCTTGTTGCTGGCGATCATCTCGTCCCAGCCCCAATAGGAGTTCGGCATCTTCGATTGCTTCGCCGCCGCAAGCGCCTTCTCGCCGAGCGCGTTGAACGACAGTCCGGGCGGGAGCATCAGGCCCTTCTGCGAGCCGCCGACGGTGACGTCTACGCCCCACTCGTCGTGGCGGTAGTCGATCGAGCCCAACGAAGAAATCGTGTCGACCATCAGCAGCGCCGGATGGCCGGCCGTATCGATCGCTTTGCGTACTTCATTGATCAGCGTGACGCACCCGGTCGACGTCTCGTTGTGCACCACGCATACGGCCTTGATCTCGCGCGCCTTGTCCTCGCGCAAGCGTGCCTCGATCTTCGCGGGGTCGGCGCCCGCGCGCCAATCCGACTCGATGAACTCCGGCTGCAGGCCGATCTTGATCGCCATCGCCTTCCACAGGCTCGCGAAGTGGCCGGTCTCGTACATCAGCACCTTGTCGCCCGCCGACAGCGTGTTGATCAGCGCCGCCTCCCACGCGCCCGTGCCTGACGCCGGGTAAATGATCACCGGCCCGGCACACTTGAAGATCGTCTTGATGCCGTCGAGCACGCGCCGCCCGAGCTTGCCGAACTCCGGCCCGCGATGGTCGATCACCGGCATGTCCATCGCGCGCAGGATGCGGTCCGGCACCGGCGTGGGCCCGGGGATCTGCAGGAAGTGGCGGCCAGCGGTGCGGGAGGAGTTCTGTGACATGGGGAAACCTGGCTTCCTCGTTCGACGTGAGTGCGGCACTATACGATACCGTGACGCCGCACACGACTATGCTATATTCAGTTCCATGACAAAGCTGCTTGAACAAGCCATCGAAAAGATTCGCGAGTTACCGGAAGCCGACCAGGATCTGGCGGCCGATTTTCTGTTTGCTTTGGCGCAGAAGCACTCCGAACCCGAGAAGCTCGACGCGCAGACGCGTGCCGCAATCTTCGAAGGCCTTGCGCAGGCAGAGCGCGGCGAATTCGTCAGCGATGAGGAGATGGCCGAGTTCTTCCGGCAACGGGGCGCATGAAAGTTGTCTATACGCCTCGCGCCCGTGACGATCTTGATACCATCTACTCCTATCTCAATGACCGTTCCCCCGCCGCAGCATCCGCTGTTCTGAAGCGCATTCGTCATCGTATTGACCGGCTCGCAGATTTCCCCCTGATGGCACCCACGACAGAACTCGTTGACATTCGCGGATTGTCCATCGTGCGGTATCCGTACAAGGCGTACTATCGGATCATGGGTGACGACGTAGTGATCTTGCACGTTCGCGATGCGCGCCGTGCTCCCTGGACCGGGGAGAATTGATGGCCGCGCAACTGCTGCCGGGGCTGGAACGCAAGCTGAAGGCCGAAATCACCGGCGAAGTGATGTTCGACCGCTTCAGCCGCGGCC
>JAXDOA010000101.1:0-9120 GCA_034669125.1 Hyphomicrobiales bacterium | reverse complement strand
CGAGAAGCGCAAGCCTGTCGCCCTCAATCAGGTCGAGCCGGCCAAGGAGATCGTCAAGCGCTTTGCCACCGGCGCGATGTCGTTCGGCTCGATCTCGCGCGAGGCGCACACCACGCTCGCGATCGCCATGAACCGCATCGGCGGCAAGTCGAACACCGGCGAAGGCGGCGAGGAAGCCGACCGCTTCAAGCCGCTGCCGAACGGCGATTCGATGCGCTCGGCGATCAAGCAGGTCGCGTCGGGCCGCTTCGGCGTCACCACCGAATATCTCGTCAATTCCGACATGATGCAGATCAAGATGGCGCAGGGCGCAAAGCCCGGCGAAGGCGGACAATTGCCCGGCCACAAGGTCGACGCCACCATCGCCAAGGTGCGCCACTCGACGCCCGGCGTCGGGCTGATTTCGCCGCCGCCGCATCACGACATCTATTCGATCGAGGATCTGGCGCAGCTCATCTACGACCTGAAGAACACCAACCCGTCGGCCGACGTGTCGGTGAAGCTCGTGTCGGAGGTGGGCGTCGGCACGGTCGCGGCCGGCGTTTCGAAGGCGCGCGCCGACCATGTCACGATCTCAGGGTTCGAGGGCGGCACCGGCGCAAGCCCGCTCACCTCGCTCAAGCACGCCGGTTCACCATGGGAGATCGGCCTTGCCGAAACCCACCAAACGCTGGTGACCAACCGCCTGCGCAGCCGCATCGCCGTACAGGTCGACGGCGGGTTGCGCACCGGACGCGACGTCGTGATCGGCGCGATGCTCGGCGCCGACGAGTTCGGCTTTTCCACGGCGCCGCTGATCGCGGCCGGCTGCGTGATGATGCGCGTGTGCCATCTCAACCCCTGCCCGGTCGGCGTCGCCACGCAGGACCCGGTCTTGCGCAAGCGCTTCGTCGGCCAGCCCGAGCACGTCATCAACTACTTCTTCTTCGTCGCCGAGGAAGTGCGCGAGATCATGGCCGAGCTCGGCTATCGGCGGTTCGACGAGATGGTCGGGCAGATGCAGATGCTCGACAAGCGCAAGCTGGTCGAGCACTGGAAGGCGAAGGGCCTCGACTTTTCTCGGCTGTTCACCAGGCCCGAGGTGCCGCAGAGCGTCGGCATCTATCACAGCGAAACGCAGAACCATCACCTCGAGCACGTCCTCGACCGCACTTTGATCGATCAGGCACGCGCCGCGATCGACCGCGGCGCACCGGTCAAGATCGAGGTGCCGATCAAGAGCGTGAACCGCACCGCGGGCGCGATGCTCTCGGGCGAGATCGCAAAGATCTACGGCCACACCGGCCTTCCGGACGACACGATCCACGTCAAGCTCAAGGGCACCGCCGGGCAGAGCTTCGGCGCGTGGCTTGCCCGCGGCATCACGTTCGAGCTCGAGGGCGAAGCCAACGACTATGTCGGCAAGGGCCTCTCGGGCGGCCGCCTCATCGTCTATCCGGCGAAGGAGGCGACGCGCATCGTGCCGGAGGAGTCGATCATCATCGGCAACACCGTGCTGTACGGCGCGATCGAGGGCGAGTGCTACTTCCGCGGCATCGCGGGCGAGCGCTTCGCGGTGCGCAATTCCGGCGCCATCGCGGTGGTGGAAGGCGCGGGCGACCATTGCTGCGAATACATGACCGGCGGCGTGGTGGTGGTGCTCGGCCGAACGGGCCGCAACTTCGCGGCCGGCATGTCGGGCGGCATCGCCTATGTGCTCGACGAGGACGGCGGCTTCGAGAAGCGCTGCAACATGTCGATGGTCGACCTCGAACCCGTGCTCGCCGAGGAAGAGGCGAGCTGGGACCACTATCACCAGGCCGGCGATCTCGACCATCACGGCCGCGTTGACGTGATGAGCGACATGAGCCGCTATGACGGCGAGCGGCTGCATCAGCTCATCGCCAACCACGCGCGCTACACCAATTCGAAGCGCGCCAAGGACATCCTCGCGGCCTGGGCCGACTACCTGCCCAAATTCCGCAAGGTGATGCCGGTCGAATACCGCCGCGCGCTGCAGGAAATGAAGGCGACCGAAGTCACGATCCCGCTCGCGGCGGCAGGGGCTTAAGAAGAACACGTATGGGCAAGGTCACCGGATTTCTCGAAATCGACAGGCAGGACCGGCGCTACCGGCCGGCCTCCGACCGCATCCGCCATTTCAGGGAGTTCGTGATCCCGCTGTCGCAGGACGCGACGAAGGATCAGGCGGCGCGCTGCATGAATTGCGGCGTCCCGTATTGCATGGGCAACGGCTCCGTCGCGCCCGGCACGCCGGGCTGTCCTGTGAACAACCAGATCCCGGACTTCAACGACCTCGTCTATCGCGACAACTGGCAGGACGCGCTCTACAATCTGCACTCCACCAACAATTTCCCCGAATTCACCGGACGCGTGTGCCCGGCGCCGTGCGAAGCGTCCTGCACGCTCAACCTGATCGAGACGCCGGTCACCATCAAGACGATCGAATGCGCCATCGTCGATCGCGGCTGGGAGGAAGGCTGGATCGTTCCCGAGCCGCCCGCGGTCAAGACCGGCAGACGAGTCTCGGTGATCGGCTCAGGCCCGGCCGGCTTGGCCGCCGCGCAGCAGCTCGCGCGCGCCGGACATGAGGTGCACCTGTTCGAGAAATTCGCGCGCGCCGGCGGCCTGCTCACCTACGGCATTCCGGACTTCAAGATGGAGAAGCACCACGTCGTCAAGCGTGTGGCGCAGATGGAAGCCGAGGGCGTCGTGTTTCACTACGGCGCGCATGTCGGCGTCAGCATGCCGGTGGAGCGCGTCACAGAAGGATTCGATGCCGTGGTGCTGACCGGCGGCGCCGAGGCCTCGCGCGACCTACCGATCCCGGGCCGCGAGCTTGGCGGCATCCATTTCGCGATGGACTACCTGCCGCAGCAAAACCGCCGCATCGCCGGCGAGCCCGCGGCCGGCATGGCGCCGATCTCAGCTGCCCGCAAGCACGTGGTGGTGATCGGCGGCGGCGACACTGGCTCCGACTGCATCGGCACGGCGATCCGCCAGGGCGCGCTCAGCGTCACCAACTTCGAGATCATGGGCAAGCCGCCCGAGAAGGAAGACAAGCTGATGACGTGGCCGAACTGGCCATTGAAGCTGCGCACCTCGTCCAGCCACGAGGAAGGCGCCGAGCGCGATTTCGCCGTGATGACGCAGAAGTTCACCGGCCAGCACGGGCAGGTCTCGCGGCTCGACTGCATCCGCTGCGACGAGAAGTTCAAGCCAATCCCCGGCACCGAGTTCGTCCTCAAGGCCGATCTGGTGCTGCTCGCGATGGGCTTCGTGCATCCGGTGCACGACGGCATGATCAAGACGCTCGGGCTCGATCTCGATCCGCGCGGCAACGTGAAGGCCGACACCGAGACTTATCAAACGTCGAACCCGAAGATTTTCGCCGCCGGCGACATGCGCCGCGGCCAGTCGCTGGTGGTATGGGCGATCCGCGAGGGGCGGCAGGTCGCGCACGCAGTCGACAAATTTTTGATGGGCACGACGAATTTGCCGCGTTAGCTGCTTTCTTTACCTCCCCCTGAAAGGGGGAGGTCGACGCGCGAGCCACCGAGTGCGTGGCAACTACCACCGGCTGCCGCCGAACCACCCGCCGAAGAAGCCGCGCTGCTCTTGCGGGCGCGTCTCGTAGGGCCGCGGCTGCCCGAACCAGCCCCAGCCGCCGCCCGTCGTTTGCTGCGGCGGCTCCCGTTTGGGACGCGGCACGCTCGGCCTGGGCGCCGCCGCGATGCCCGGCGCCGCAGGCGCGCCCGCGGTCGCGACCGCCGGCGTCGCGGGCTCGACCGGATCGGGCGGCAGCACGCCGGTCGCCGTCACCACATCGCGGCGCGGCCAAACAAAATCGTCGGCGCGTCCGGCCGGCGCCTGGATCGGCTCGCCCCTCACCAGCACGCGCGTCGCAACCGAATCGCCCGAAGTGGCGCGCACCGGCGTTGCGCCGAGCAGCGCGTCGCCCGCGCCTTTCGGCGCGGTGAGCGACATCACCGGACTGGCGATCGGACGCGGCGGCAATCCCGGCGCGGCAGCGGCCGGCGGCGCCTTGGCGTCCGGCTCGGGTTCCTGCGGCAGCGGCGTCGCGACCGGGGCCGCGCGCGCCAGCATCACGCGGCGGATTTCGCGCTCGACATAGTGCGCGAGCTTGCGCGCTCCGGCGCGGGTGAAGTGCGCGCCGTCGCCGGCACGCAGGCGCCGCGTCTGGCCTTCGAAGTCCGGGCCGTAATTGTTGAAATTGCCGGCGTCGTCGACGAAGCCGTCCCAGATATCGATGTAGGCGACGCCCGCCTTCTCGGCCCGCCCGCGATAGAGATCGTTGAGATAGACCACCTCCGAGGTCGCGCGCGAGCCGCGGATCGACGGCAACCCGACCCAGAACACCGGCACGCCGCGCGCCTTGAGGACGCCAAGCATTTCATCGACGCGGCGCGCATAAAGCTCGCCCCATTTCTCCGTGCGGAATTCGTGCACCACCGTTCCGGCGGTCGCGCCCTCGGGCGCGATGATGTTCGGCTGTTCGTTATCCTGTGCGGCGTCCTGCGCCGGATTTGGCGGGGGCGCTTCGGCGTCGACGGGCTTGGCGGGAGCGGGCTGAGTTGCCGGAGGGGACGTCGCTGGCGCGGCGGCCTGTTGCGGCGGCTGCCCGGGTGTCGCGGGCGGCGTCGACGCCGGTTGCGCGGGCGTCTGCTTCTGTCCCGCGGGCGGCCGCGCGGGCTGTTGTCGGATCGCTTCGCGGATGCCGCGCCGGTCGGCCAGCCCGATCATGATCACGACGAAATCCGGCTTGTCGGCATTGAGCATGTCGCGCGCCTGCGAGGGCCAGTCGTAGGACTCGCCGCGCGTCTCGGTGCGGATCAGCCCGGAGCTGGTGCGATGCTTGCGCAGGATGCCGATCTCCGGCGTTTCGCCGAAGGCGTCTTCCAGCCCGTAAGCGAGCCAGTCGGCCATCGAGTCGCCGAACACCATGATCCTGGTCGTCGGCGCCACGTCGGCGCGGCGCGGCGGCGCAGGCGCACGCGAGGAATCGACCGGCGCCTGGCGCTGTTCCTGATAGCCGAACGGCGAGCTCCAAGAGCTCTGTGGCTGCTGGTTCTGCGGCGGCTGATACGGCTGCTGGTAGCGCCGCCGCCGGTCTTCCAGGAACGGAAACCGGTCGTCGAGCTGCGCGGCGGCGGGTGCCGTCACGGCGAGCACGCAGACGGCTGCTGCTGCCACTTCGGCCAGGCCGAGCAGCACCAGGGCGGTCAATCGGGCGAAACGGACTCTCATCGCGCTCTCAAATACCACGAGCCGGGAGGCGGCGGCCACCGCTCATCAGCGCCCGGAAAATGTCAACTTGAAGATGGGGTTAGCGGCGCAGCCGCTCCAGCACCCCGGCGGTGGCAAACCCGTCCGGGGTGAGCCCTTCGCGTGCCTGGAAATCGCGCACCGCGGCGCGCGTCTTGAGCCCGAGCCGCCCGCTCGGCTCGCCCACGTCGAACCCGTGGCGCACCAGATGCTGCTGTAATTCGAGCCGCTCGGCGCGGCTGAGCACGCGCTCCTCGCGCGGCCACGCCTGCACGATCGGGGCGCCGCCCCGCAGCCGGTCGGCCAGATGGCCGATCGCCAGCGCATAGGCCTCGGCCGGGTTGTACTTCATGATGGCGCGGAAGTTATCCAGCATCAGGAATGATGGCCCCCGCGCACCCGCCGGAATGAACAACGTTGCCTTGTCGCCCGCACGGGGAAATGCCCCGCCGCCCGGCCGCGCGATGCCATGCCGCGCCCACTCGAGAAGGGTCAGCTTTCGCGCCGGATCGGCGAGCATGTAGTTGAAGCCCTGCGGCAGCACGACCTCGTAGCCCCAGGTCTGGCCCGCGACCCAGCCGGCCTTCACCAGATGGTTCGCCGTCGAGGCGACCACATCCGGGACCGAGCCGACGACATCGCGGCGCCCGTCGTTGTCGAAATCGATCGCGTAGCGCTTGAACGCCGTCGGCATGAACTGGGTCGAGCCGAACGCGCCGGCCCACGAGCCTTTGAGCTGCTCCGGCCTGATGTCGCCGCGATGCAGGATTTCCAGCGCCGCCAGAAACTCGTCCTTGAAATACGCCTGCCGCCGCCCGACGCAGGCGAGCGTCGCGGTGGAACGGACCACCGGCCGATCGCCCGCGACCGCCCCGTATTTCGTCTCGACGCCCCAGATCGCCACGATGATGTGGCGGTCGACGCCGTAGGCCCGCTCCACCGCGTCGAACGTCGCGGCGTGCGCTACGAGCAACTCGCGGCCCTTGGCGATGCGCTCGTCGGTGACGAGCAGATCGACGTAGTCCCAGAACGCCTTGGTGAACTCCGGCTGCGCGTCGACGAAGTCCATGATCTTGATGTCGGGCTCGAGGTCCGCGGTGAACCTGTCGAAGCTCGCGCGCGTGATGCCGCGCCGCGCCGCCTCCGGCCAGATCCGTTCGAGGCAATTCTTGAAGTCCGCGACCGCGCCGAGGATCGCATCCGGCATCATCAGCGGATGGCCCGACGCGCCGGGCTCGCCGCTCCATTTGTCGCTCTGCGGGGCGACCGAACCGGTGATCGCCGGTAGCAGCTGCGGATAGCGGTCGTCCTGCGCCAGCACCGTGCCCGGCAGCGCGAGCGGCAGCAGCGCGCAGATGACGAGACGAACGGCCCGCATCAGATCAAAAACCAGCCCATTGTTGCCGCCCCATAGGGCACCAGATAGGGTTTCCCGCTTCTTAACGCATTCGCTATAGAGCCGCCAAACGCGGCGAAGTGCGCCCCACGCGAACAGGTTCCATGAAAGCGATCCGCAAGGCTGTGTTTCCGGTTGCCGGTCTCGGCACGCGCTTCCTTCCCGCCACCAAGGCGATGCCGAAGGAGATGCTGACGGTGGTCGACCGGCCGCTGATCCAGCACGTGGTGGACGAGGCGCGCGAGGCCGGCATCGAGCATTTCATCTTCGTCACCGGGCGCAACAAGGGCGTCATCGAAGATCATTTCGACCTCGCCTACGAGCTGGAGCGCACGCTCAGCGAGCGCGGCAGGAAAGCCGAGCTGTCGATCCTTGCCGAGGCGCAGCCGCCGGCCGGCGCGACCTCCTTCACCCGCCAGCACGCGCCGCGGGGATTAGGCCACGCCGTGTGGTGCGCGCGCGACCTCGTCGGCGACGAGCCGTTCGCCGTGCTGCTGCCCGACATGCTGATCAAGGGAAAACGCGGCTGCCTCGCGCAGATGGCCGACGCGTACCGGGAGCTTGGCGCGAACGCGAACGTCATTGCGGTCGAGGAAGTGCCGGAAGACCAGACGCACATGTACGGCATCGTCGGCACGGGCCAGCAGAAGGGCGCATCGTTCGAGATCACCCGGATGGTCGAGAAGCCGCCGCGCGGGACCGCGCCGTCGAACCTGATCATCACCGGGCGCTACATCCTGCAGCCCGCGATCTTCGACATTTTGGAAAATCAGGAAAAGGGCGCGGGCGGCGAAATCCAGCTCACCGACGCGATGATCGCGCTGATGAAGTCCGCGCCGTTCTACGGCTACAAGTTCGACGGCCGCACCTACGACTGCGGCTCCAAGGTCGGCTTCCTCGCCGCGAATGTCGCCTATGCGCTCGACCGTCCCGACATCGCGCCGGCGTTTCGCGCGGAGCTGAAGCGGCTGCTCGACTGATCCTCATGCTGAGGAGCGCGCGAAGCGCGCGTCTCGAAGCATGGCCACAGGCGCCGAGTGCCGCGATGCGCCGCACGCCGCGCCGCGTCGACGCCGTGGTCTGGGGCGAGCCGATGCGCCCGATTGCCGAGCTGTGCGCGGCGGGCGTTGACCTGCACCGAGCACCACGCGCGGCGATCGAGGACTTTCTCGAACACCGCGTGACGCCGCGCTCACGCGGCATGACGACTCCCAAATATCTCAAGCGGGCGCGGCTGCATGCCCGGATGCTGGAGAGGGAGTGAGGCCGGCCTTTATGATCTCTCGTAACAGGGGAGTATCTTGAAAAGCCGGCTTATTTCTCCAAATAAAGGACTCCAAGGCATCGATTTCCTGAGGCATTGAAGCGCCGCAAAGTCCAACCAAGGCTGAGCGCGCGGTTTAGTGACTTGAGACGGCGCGAGACCGAAAGCCATTCCATGACTCTCTCGATAGCCTGGGTTCGTCGGATCGGACCAACGCCCGAGCTAATATTCGCCTCAGACAGCCGGCTCACTGGTGGCGGTAACGTCGATCATTGCCAAAAAGTATTCTCCCTGCCGCGCGAAGACTGCTGCATCACCTTCGCGGGTTCGACCATGATCGCGTACCCTTTTATTCTGCAATTACAGAATATCGTCTTGGAATACAAAAAGCTCTTGGATCGGGCTCTGGATGTGCACGATCTTAGAGGAAAAGTTCTGGCGCTGCTGAACCGGTTCATCGGAGCCCACGAAGAGGCGGTTCAAGATGATTTTCAGGCCGATTTGTTGATCACAAGTTTTTTGTTTGGCGGCTGGTCGTGGAAGAAATCACGTTTCTACATCTGGCGTCTGTTCTATGACCCTGCGGCGAAGCGATACGTCGCGTCAGGGCCGACAGTGTCCCACCAACTTGGACTAGATCAATCCGAGCCCGTGGAGCTGGCCCACATAGGCGACTATCGGCCCGACTTTATGCGGCGTCTGCGCTACTTGCTCAACGATAAAATCGAGGAGGCGCGGAATACCGGCGCAACTGTAAACTTGAATTACGAACCGTTGGCAGCCTTGGCCGAGATGCTTGCCGATCCCGACTACACTGACCGAAAGCGAGAGCTAAAGGGCCTCATCGGTGGCGGCCCTCAAGTCATGAAGGTTTACCCCTATCTTCGGACTCTCACCTATGCAGTTGAATGGGATCACAAGGGAAAATTCGTCTACGTTCTACGGGGAAGAGTTATCGCGGACTACGAGCTTTTCACCGTCCCTGGAATCGACCCGTTCACCGGACAAACCCGAAAACCAGTTCGGGGCCGAGATAGCGACCTACCGTCTTCAATGGCAGACTCAACAGTTGGTAGGCCGCTTACCGATGACGAGTGACAGAATCATTGCTGTCACTGCATCGCTGATAACCGAGGAATTACCCTGGATGCGCCCAGCCGGTTCTGACCGCCCG
>JAXDOA010000100.1:0-8154 GCA_034669125.1 Hyphomicrobiales bacterium | reverse complement strand
CGCGATCAGCATCACGCAGGCGATCTGCGCGGCGCCGCCGAGCGCTGGCCGCGCGAGCGGAATGTGGATGAGCCGCATCACGCCGCCGGGCTTTTCGCCGAGCGTGCGCGCCGCATCATCCACATGGGTCGAGACGCGCGCGAGGCCCGCCTGCGCCGAGCCGGTCGCGATGGCGAGGAAGCGCACCACATAGGCGATCACGATCGCGGCGCCCGAGCCCGCGATCATGAGGCCGACGCCGGCGCCGGTCAGCGTGCGCGAGACGGCGTTCAATCCCTCGTCGATCGCGACGAGCGGCGAGAGCAGCGCGAGCGCGAGCACCGTGCCGGGCACCGCGTAACCGAGGCCCGCGAGCATCAGCGCGGCCCCGGTCCAGGGCTTTCGGATCAGCCGCGCCACGATGACGGCGCCGAATCCGAGGATGAGCGCAGCGACAGTCGCGGCACTGGCGAGCAGGAGCGTGCTCAGCGTATGGCGCACGAGGTCGGGGTCGAACCCGGCGATCAAGCCGCGCGCGAAAGCCTCATGAGTAAGACTTGCCGCCGGCAACGCAAAACCAAGCAGCACGGGCAATGCGCACACCGCGCACGCCAGAGCGCCGGACCCTCCCGTCAGCACAATCGGCGCGGGCGGCTGTGAGCGGCGCAGCACGAGATGAAACCGCTTGTCGCGCCGCCCGTAGCGCTCCAGCGCGAGCAGGCCAGCGACCGCGATCAGCATCACGCAGGCGATCTGCGCGGCGCCGGGCAGGCTCGAGCGGTTGAGCCAGGTGGTGAAGATCGACAGCGTGAGCGTACGCACGCCGAGGTATTCCGACGCGCCGATGTCGTTCAGCGTCTCCATCAGGGCGAGCGAGAGGCCGACCGCAAGCGCCGGGCGCGCGAGCGGCAGCGCGACGTGACGCGCGAGCATGAAGCGCGTCGCGCCGAGCGTGCGCGCCACCTCGAACAAGCATGCGCTCTGCGTCTGGAACATCGCGCGCGCGGCAAGGAAAACATACGGGTAGAGCACGATCGAGAACACGAACACCGCGCCGGGCAGCGAGCGGATGTTCGGGTACCAGGAGCCTGCTCCGGGCGTCCATCCGGTCAGCGCGTGCAACACGTTCTGCACCGGGCCGAATGCGTCGAAGAAATCCACGTACACGTAGGCCACGATGTAGGTCGGGAACGCGAGCGGCAGTGCCAGCATCCACGACAATGTGTCGCGGCCGGGAAATCGATATGCCGTGACCAGCCACGCGGCTCCGGTGCCGACGACCGCGGTGACGAGCGCAACGCCCGCCAGCAGCAGCACGGTGACGCGCAGCGCTTCGGGAATGACGTAGGCGACCAGATCCGCCCAGATATCGGACTCACCGGAGAGCGCAATGCGCACCAGGTTCGCGATAGGGATCACGACCAGCGCCGCGACTGCGATCAGGAACGCGGCGGCGGTCAGGTCGAACGCCGTCCAGACACGACTGCGCCGGGCGTTGTTGCCCGGCGCGCTATGAGAAAGTTCAGCGGAGGTCATTCACGTTACCTGTGTCCCGCACGCGATGCAGCACTTCTTGGTGGTGCATCGCAGATACGGGACCGCACAAAGCTCAGTCCGTGGCGGTCCCGGGTCTGCAGCGCATCATTGCATGCTGCGCTGCGCCCGGGACACGAACTCCTCAGTTATCGAACCCCACTTTGTCGACGAGGTTCGCGGCCGCCTTCTTGTTCCTGGCGATCTCGGACAGCGGCAGCGCGTCGGCCTTGAGCGTGCCGTAGCCGGCGATCGTCGGGTTCACCTTGATCTCACTCAACAGCGGATATTCGTAGTTCACGTCCGCGTACATGTGCTGGGCGTGCTCGCCGACCAACCACTCGATCAGCTTCACGGCGTTGTCCTTGTTCGGCGCGTGCTTGGCCAGCACCACGCCGGAGAGATTCACGTGCGTGCCGCCGCCCGCAAACGTCGGCAGGATCACCTTGGTGGCCGCGGCCCACGGCTTGCGGTCGGCTTCCTTGTCGTTCATCAGCGCCCAGTAATAGGTATTGCCGAGCCCGATGTCGCACTTGCCGGCCGCGATGTCGCGCGCCACTTCGCGGTCGCCGCCCGAAGGCTTCTGCGCGAGGTTGGCCTTGATGCCGCGCAGCCATTCCTCGGTCTTGCCTTCGCCGTGCTTGGCGAGATAGGCGGCGAACAGCGCGTTGTTGTACATATGCTGGCCCGAGCGGATGCAGATCTTGCCCTTCCATTTCGGATCGGAAAGCTCGTCGTAGGTGATGGCGTCCTGCGCCACGCGCTCCTTCGAGGCGTAGACGACGCGCGCGCGCATCGCGAGGCCGTACCAGTTGCCTGCCGGGTCGCGGTATTGCGGCGCGATCGCCTTGTCGAGCACCGCGGACTTGAGCGGCTGCGTGATGCCGGCATCGACCGCGTCCTGCAAGCGCGCGATGTCGACCGAGAGCAGCACGTCGGCCGGTGAGTTCGCGCCTTCGGTCTTGATGCGCTGCTCGAGGCCGGAGTTTGCCGAGATCACGTTGACCTTGATGCCGGTGTCCTTGGTGAAGGCGTCGAGCAGTGGCTGGATCAGCTTCTGCTCGCGATACGAATAGACATTGACCTCGCCGCCTTGGGCGAACGCGGGTGTGGCGAGCGCAAGCGCGCAAAGCGCGGATAGCAAAGTGCGGTTGAGCATGGGTTCCTCGACGATGGTCAGCGCGAAGCTTTCGGCAGGTGCTACGACGGCCTGAACGCTGTGGCAACGAAATTAGCTTGGAATATCAATAAGTTGGAACGATTCTAATCTCGCTTAGTCTGGAATTGCTCGAAACAACGACTACGCCACCTGTGGCGTGCCGCCGGCAAGCACGGTTTGCATCCACGGCCGGTCGATGTTCTGCCCCGAGACGATCACGGCGGCGCGCTTGCCGCGCATGCGCTCGCGCTCCTGCATCAGCGCGGCGAATGCCGCCGCGCCCGCGCCTTCGGAGAGCGTATGCGTGTCCACATAGAGCAACCGGATCGCCTCGGCGATCTCGTCGTCGGTGACTTCGATCAGCCGCTCCATGCCGCGGCGGATGATGCCGAGCGCCTCCTCGTCCGGGATGCGCACCGCCATGCCGTCCGCGAAGGTCAGCGCCGAGTTGGTCGGCACCGCACGGCCGGCGTCGAGCGACAGCCGGTAGGTATTGGCGCGCTCCGCGACGACGCCGATGACGCGCGCGTTGCGGGCAAGCGCGTCGCGCGCCGCGATCACGCCGCAAATGCCGGAGCCCAGTCCGATCGGCACGTAGACCGCATCGAGTTCCGGCTCGGCGGTGAACAGCTCGTAGGCGTACGTCGCGACGCCAAGCACCAGATCGCGGTCGAACGACTTGCCGTATTCGTAACCGCGCTCCGCCGCGATCGCTTCGGCACGCTCGCGCGCTTCGTCGAAGTCGCGCCCGTGCTCGATCAGCTCGGCACCGAACGCCTTCATGGCGGCGTTCTTCTCGACCGAGTTGCCGAACGGCACCACCACCGTGCAGGCAATACCGGCGCGCGCGCAGGCAAACGCCAGCGATTGCCCGTGATTGCCGCGGGTTGCCGTGATGACGCCCTTCACGTCCGGCCGCTCGCGCTTGAGCCGGCCGACGTAAACGATCCCGCCGCGCACCTTGAAGGCACCCGTCGGCGTGTGGTTCTCGTGCTTGATCACCACATCGACGCCGGTGCGGCGTTTAAGCAGCGGCCAGGCGAACTGCGGCGTCGGCGGCATCGCGGCGTGCACGATCCTTGATGCTTCTTCGAGTTCGGCGACGGTGAACATTCACACTCCGTGTGTCCCGGGCGCAGCGCAGCATGAAATGATTTGCTGCTGAACCGGGACCCCGGTTTCTATTCGAGTGAAGGAAAACAGCAGCCGGGTTCCCGCATCTGCGATGCACCGCCACCAGCGCGTTCACGCGCGTCTACGGATAAACCATGGCGCTGCATCGCGTGCGGGACACAAGGCTACCGCAACACCACCGGCCTCTGCGGCGGCAGCCACGCGATCTCGGCGATCATCTTCTTCACGATCGCCTGGCCGAACGAGTTGTGGCTATCAGCCACCATCACGAATGCGCCGGCACCGCCGATCACATTGTTGCGGTAATACCCATCGAGCCCGCCGGGCGGGTTGGTGTGCTCCGGATTCCAGGGCAGCGGCGTTTCGCTGAGAATCACCAGCCCGTTGATGGTGACGCCCTTGGCGAGCACCTCGTCGCGCACCGAATTGATGTCGCGGCCCGAATTGTTGGTGCCGTCGCCCGACACGTCGATGGTGCGGCGCGTCGCCTCGAACGGCGCGCGCTCGAGCAGGCTCATGGAAAACTCCAGTCCCGCGCTGATCGACGTGCGGTCCGCGAACGAGCGCGGCAGTTCGAGCATCTGGTCGCCGATCCTGCGCGCCGAAGCCGCATCGCTGACGATGGTCCAGTCGATCACCAGCTTCTGCGAGGTCGCGCCCGACCACTCGACGAAGCAGATCGCGATGCGTCCGTGCGGGCCCGAGCGGATCGCCTCGATCACGCGCGGATTGGACAGCGCCGCCGCGTAGCCCTGACGCTGAAGCTCGAATTTGCGGGTATCCACGCTGCGCGAGACGTCGGAGGCGAGCACGAGCAGGAGATCGACCTGCTCGGCGGCGCGCGCCATCCCGCTCAGCGCGAACAGGCACGCCAGGAGAGCGAGGGCGGTTCGAACGACGCGTGTCATGCCGGATCCTCCATGTGTGTCCCGGGCCGCCTCAATGTCCACAGTACAACTCTATCCGATTCCTGCGATTCCGCATGCGGATTGTAGGCCATTCGCATGCCTGCGCCACTGTCGGCGCTGCATGCCTGATGCTATGATTTTCGCGATTTGGAGCGACACATGTCCGACGTTCTCGATCCCCTGGTGCGCGACCTGGTCGAATGGGTCGCCAAGGCGCCGCGCACCCACGCCGAAGTCATCGACGCGTGGCGCACGTCCTGCCCGCGCCTGACCGTATGGGAAGATGCCGTCGACCGCGGTCTCCTGATGCGCAAGTCCGCGGGACGCGTTGAGGTGACCGAGGCGGGCCGACGCTTCCTGCGCAAAGTTAGCTGAGCTTCATATTCATCAACCGCTCGGCATTGCCCACCATGATTTTCTGGCGCGTGGCGGCATCGAGGTCGAGCGCGTCGACCGCGTGAACCGTCTTCGCGATCGGCCCGAGCGGCGCGTCGGTCGAAAACACCACGCGGTCGGCGCCGAAGAAATCGAGCCCGCAGATCAAACCGTTGCCGGCGCCGAACAGCGCCGTGTCGGCGTAGAACTCGCGGAAATAATCGAGGTGCGGGCGCTTCAGCGAGGAGAGCACCTTGGAATAGTCCTCGTCCGAGGTGCGCGAGCCGAGCACCTCCATGCCGGCACCAATGCGGCCGTCGAAAAACGGAATCATGCCGCCGCCGAGATGATGCGTGACGATCTTCAGGCCCGGATGGCGGTCGAACACCCCCGAGAACACCAGCCGCGCCATCGCAACGCTCGTCTCGTACGGCCAGCCGAAGCACCACCACATCTCGAAGCGCGATTTCTGCTCGGAGGCATAATCCGGCATGGAAGCGTTGCGCGCCGGATGCAGCCAGATCGGCAGATCATGTGCCGCCATCATGGCGAACACGGGCCTGAAGCGTTCCTCGTCGAGCGGATGGCCCGCGATGTTGGTGAAGACCTGGATGCCGCGCGCACCAAGCTCCCTGATCGCGCGCTCGGCCTCCCGCAGGCCTAAGTTCACGTCGTCAAGCGACACCGCCGCAACGAAAGCCGGAAACCGTTTCGGATGTTGCGCGACCAGCTCCGCCATGGCATCGTTGGCGACGCGCGCGAGCTGCTGCGCGGTCTCGCCTCCCACGATCTCTTCCAGCGGCGGGTTCGGCAGCGAGATGATCTGCCGGTAATCGCCTATCTCGTCCATCTCGGCGAAGCGCAGGTCGAGGTCGAACAGTTTCTTCACGCCGCGCAGCCGCGCGCCGATGTTCTCCAGCCTGGGCGAGACGCGCGACATCTCGCGGAAGAACGCATCCGGGAGAATGTGGGTGTAGATGTCGAGGATCATGGTGATCTCTTGCCGCTCATGCCCGCGAAAGCAGGCATCCAGTTCTTTGGCCCCTGGGTCCCCGCTTTCGCGGGGATGAGCGGAGACCAGGCATGATCAATTCTGCAGCATCCGCTTCACGCCGGCCGCAGACGCTGAGTCGGAGACGATCTTGATCTGCAGATCGATCTCCCTGGCGAACTCATCGGCGCCGCCCGGTCGGACGATCTGACCGGTGCCACCGATCTTTGCTGCGACGTCGGGATCGGAGGCTGCCGCCATCACATCGGCGGCAATGCGGTCGCGCACATCTTTCGGCATTTCCTTTGGGCCGAACAGGCCGACCAGCCCGTCCATCGAAAGTCCAGGGCTGCCGGCCTCACGCACGGTCGGCACGCCGGGGAGCATCGGTGCGCGCTCGTTGTTCAGCAGAGCGATCGCCTTCACCTTCCCGGCCTGCACTTGCGGCCGCAGGATCGCGTAGGCGGCGACGTAGAGCTGAATGCGCCCTTCGGCGAGATCGTTAATGGCCTGCACGGTGTCGCGATAAGGCACGCGTGCGATGTCGGCGTTCGCCTGCTTCAGGAATCCGGTCACGACGAAATCGTTCGCGCCGGTCGCGGACGCCATGTTCAGCTTGCCGGGCTCGGCCTTGGCGCGCTTGAGCAGGTCGTCCATCGAGTTGATGCCGAGCGAGGCGGGCACGCCCACGGCGATCACCGTGTTGCTCACCCGCACGATGGGGACGAGTTCCTTCATGTCGTAGGGCAGCTTCTCGTGCAGGAACGGGTGCGCCGTGAACGTGGAGGTCGGCGCCATCAACAGCACGTGGTCGTCATTCGCCTGCACGAACGCCGTGATTGCAACGATGGCATCGCCACCCGGCTTGTTCTCGACCACCACCGGCCTGCCCCACTTGGCGGAGAGCTTGTCGGCGATCAGCCGCGCGGTGATGTCGACGCCCGAACCGGGCCCAAGGGGCACGAGGAACCGCACGCTGCGCTGTGGCCAGGATTGGGCTGAGGTTTGGGCTTGTACGGGCTGGATGCCGAATGCCGTCAGGGCCGCAAATGCAAGCAGGCTTCGCCGATCCATGGGTTTCCTCAAGTTTGTTGTGTCGCCGTTGCGGCGAATTTAACCGGGGCGGCGCGGGCGGTCCATGCGGCGAATGTCGCGCGTCCGGAGGCGAGCCGGGAACCTATGGACAAGACTTCCGTCTCGGGCCACACAACGCCGTTTCGCGGCGCTTTCCGCCGCGCATCTGTCGATGAGGAAACGATGCCGGGTCCGTTGGCTGGTATTCGCGTGCTGGAGCTTGCCCGCATTCTTGCAGGTCCCTGGGCCGGACAGGTCCTGGCCGATCTCGGCGCGGACGTGATCAAGGTCGAGCGCTCCAAGACCGGCGACGACACGCGCGCCTGGGGGCCGCCGTTCATCGAGGGCAAGGACGGCAATCTCGGCGCTGCCTATTTCCATTCGACCAATCGCGGCAAGCGCTCGATCGAGTGCGATTTCGAGACCGAGGACGGCAAGCGGATCGTGCGCAAGCTCGCGGCGAAGTCCGATATTCTCATAGAGAACTTCAAGGTGGGCGGGCTCGCCAAATTCGGGCTCGACTACGCGAGCCTCGCGCCCTCCTGCCCGCGGCTGATCTATTGCTCCGTCACCGGCTTCGGCCAGACCGGCCCGCACGCCTCGCGCGCCGGCTACGACCTGATGGCGCAGGGCATCGGCGGCTTCATGGCGCTCACCGGCACGGCGGACGGCGAGCCGACGCGCGCGGGCGTGCCCGTGTCGGACATCTTCACCGGCGTTTATTCGGTGATCGGCATTCTGGCGGCATTGCAGCGGCGCGAGCGCACCGGCAAAGGCGGCTATGTGGATACGGCGCTGGTCGACTCGACGGTCGGCGTGCTCGCCAATCAGGCGATGAACTATCTGGCCTCCGGCCTGCCGCCGAAGCGGATCGGCAATGCGCATCCGAACATCGTGCCGTATCAGGTGTTTCCGGTGGCCGACGGCCACATCATCATCGCGACGGGAAATGATTCCCAGTACGGCAAGCTCGTCACCGTGCTGGGCGAGCCGGAGCTTGC
>JAXDOA010000099.1:0-5324 GCA_034669125.1 Hyphomicrobiales bacterium | reverse complement strand
ACCCCGCATGAACTTCGTCACTCCCAACCCCTTCACCACCCGTCCTGAGATCGAGGGCACCTTCGGGGTCGTCACTTCGACCCATTGGATCGCCACCGCAGTCGGCATGGGCATTCTGGAGCGCGGCGGCAACGCGTTCGATGCGGCCTGTGCCACCGCGTTCACGTTGCAGGTGGTCGAGCCGCATCTCAACGGGCCGGGCGGCGACGTGCCGGTGATCCTCTACGACGTGCGGCGCGGCAAGCCGGAGGTGATTTGCGGGCAGGGCAGTGTGCCGGCCGGCGCCACGATTGCGCATTACCGCGACAAGCTCGGCCTCGATCTCGTGCCCGGCACGGGCCTGCTCGCGGCCTGCATTCCCGGCACATTCGACACCTGGATGACGCTGCTACGCGACTACGGCACGATGCGCATTACCGATGTGCTCTCGCCCGCAATCGGATACGCGCGCAACGGCTATCCGCTGGTCGAGCGCATCTGCGCCACCATCGATACCGTCAAGGACATGTTCAAGGAGCACTGGCCGAGTTCGGCGGCGGTGTATCTGCCGGGCGGCAAGGTGCCGAAGGCTGGCACTCATTTCACCAATCCGACAATGGCGGACACCTACGAGCGCATCCTGCGCGAGGCCGCCAACGGCGGCGACCGCGAGGCCGAGATCGAGCGCGCGCGGAAAGCGTGGAGCCGGGGCTTCGTCGCGGAAGCGATCGACAAGTTCTGTCGCACGCAGGAGGTGATGGACACCTCCGGCCGCCGCCATCGCGGCGTGCTCACCGCCGACGACATGGCGAAGTGGCAGGCGACCGTCGAGGCGCCGATCTCATACGACTACGGCCGCTACACGGTGCTCAAGGCCAGCACGTGGACGCAAGGGCTGGTCACCTTGCAGCAATTGGCGCTGTGCAAGCGTCTCGGCTTCGACGGGCTCGATCCGGCCGGTCCGGACTTCATCCATTTCCAGGTCGAAGCCGCCAAGCTCGCATTCGCCGACCGCGATACGTTCTACGGCGATCCGAAATTCGTCGACGTGCCGATGGATGTGTTGCTGTCGGATGCCTACAACGATGCGCGCGCGAAGCTGATCGGCGATCAGGCGTCGCTTGAAATCCGTCCGGGCAGCATCGAGGGTTTCGGCAAGACCATGGGGCTGCGCCTCGCCGCAGGCGGGCGCGCCGCGGTCGCGAACTCCGGCGCGGGCGAGCCGACCGTCGGCGATATCCCGTGGACGCACGACGAGGACGATCTGCCCGACGCGGTCGCCGCGCTGGCGAAGAAGCGCGAGAAAATGGGTGCGGTGCCGGGCGACACGGTGCACTTCGACATCGTCGACAAGGCCGGCAACATGATTTCGTCCACGCCGTCGGGCGGCTGGCTGCATTCCTCGCCGGTCGTTCCCGAACTCGGCTTCTGCCTCGGCACGCGCGCGCAGATGTTCTGGCTCGAAGAGGGCCATCCGGCCTCGCTCGCGCCCGGCAAGCGGCCGCGCTCGACGCTCACGCCAACCATGGCGTTGCGCGACGGCGAGCCGTACCTCGCCTGGGGCTCTCCGGGTGGCGACCAGCAGGACCAGTGGATCACGCAGTTCTTCCTGCGCCATGTGCATGCCGGCATGAACCTGCAGGAGTCGATCGACGCACCCGCGTGGCACACCGAGCATTTCCTCTCCTCGTTCTGGCCGCGCACCGCGCGCCCCGGCGTGCGGGTGGTCGAAGGCCGCGTGCCCAAGGCGACGCAGGAGGAACTGAAGAAGCGCGGGCACAAGCTCGAAGTCGGGCCGGATTGGTCCGAGGGGCGCCTCACCGCGGCCTCGCGCGACGGCAGGCGCCGCAAGGCCGCCGCCAATCCGCGCGGCATGCAGGGCTACGCGGCGGGGCGATAGATGACCTGGTCGCTGATCGCTCGCGATCCAACGACGGGCGCCTTCGTGATCGCGGTCGCGACCAAGAACTTCGCGGTCGGCTGCCGCGTGCCGCATATCAAGGCCGGCGTCGGCGCGGTTGCCACGCAGGCTTTGTCCAATCCGTTTTACGGCGTACGCGGGTTGCGCTTCCTGGAGGACGATTTGCCTCCGCAAGAGATCATCAAGACGCTGACGGCCGGCGACGAAGGCCGCGATCAGCGTCAGGTGCACATCATCGACCGCCACGGCCGCATCGCAGCGCATACCGGAAAGTCCTGCGTCGACTGGTGCGGCCACACCTCGGGCGAAAACTTCTCGGTTGCGGGAAACATGCTGGCCGGGCCTGCGGTGATCGCGGAGACGGCGAAGGCCTTTCTTGCCAACGCTGCGCTGCCGCTGCCGCGCCGTCTCATCGCCGCGATGACGGCGGGGGAAGCTGCCGGCGGCGACAAGCGCGGCAAACAGTCGGCCGCGCTGGTCATCTACGGCGAGGAGGAGTGGCCCGACCTCGACCTGCGTGTCGATGATCACACCGACCCGCTGGCCGAGCTGGAGCGGCTGGAGACAGTCAGCCGCGAGCGCTGGGTGCATTTCGCGAAATATCTGCCGAACTCGAAAAATCCGCATGGCGAGCTCGACCGCAGCGTGATCGACGCCGGCATCGCCGCCGCGCTCGCCGAGGCGAAGTAATGGTGCAAGGCGCCATGCCCGCGCCGTTGCTGGCGATTGAGAACCTGCGCGTTGTGTTTCACGGCGACCGTGGCCGCCGCACCGTCGCGGTTGACGGCGTCGACCTTTCGGTCGCGCGCGGTTCGACGCTCGGGCTGGTCGGCGAATCCGGCTGCGGCAAGAGCGTGACCTCGCTTGCCGTGATGGGGCTGCTGCCGAAGGCGAGCGCCGAGGTGTCCGGCGCCGTGACCTTCGACGGGATCAAGCTGCTCGATTTGCCGGATCGCACGCTGCGCGATCTGCGCGGCGATCGCCTCGCGATGATTTTCCAGGAGCCGATGACCTCGCTCAATCCGAGCTACACGATCGGCGAACAGATCGCCGAGGTGCTGGTGCGTCATCGCGGCCTGACCGACGCGCAGGCGCGCGACAAGACGCTCGCGCTGCTGCGCCGCGCCGGCATTCCGTCGCCGGCCGAGCGCATCGACGACTATCCGCACAAGCTTTCCGGCGGCATGCGCCAGCGCGCCATGATCGCGATTGCGCTCGCCTGCGATCCCGAACTGCTGATCGCCGACGAACCAACGACCGCGCTCGACGTGACGATCCAGGCGCAGATCCTCGATTTGATGCGCGAACTCAAACGCACCAGCGATGCCGCGATCATCCTGATCACGCACGATCTCGGCGTGGTCGCCGAGGTGTGCGACGAGGTCGCCGTGATGTATGCGGGCGAGATCGTCGAGCGCGCGCCGGCCGACGCGCTGTTCGAAACGCCCGAGCATCCCTACACGGTCGGGCTGCTGGCCGCGATCCCGCGGATCGATCGGCGCGCCGAGCGGCTCGCCACAATTGACGGCGTGCTGCCGGACATGACGTCGCCGCCGGTTGGTTGCCGTTTCGCGGACCGTTGCCCGTTCGTGCTCGAAGCCTGCCGCGCAGCGCCCCCGCCTGTGATCGATCTTGGCGGGCGCTGGTCGCGCTGCCTGCGCGCCCCGCTCGAAGGGTTGGTGGCGTGACCGCGCTGGTTCAAGCCGAAGGGCTGGTGAAGCGCTTCGTCGCGCGCCGTTCGGTATTCGGCCGCCCGACCGCGCATGTGCATGCCGTCGATGGCGTGAGCTTCACGGTTGAGGCCGGCAAGACGCTGGCGCTGGTCGGCGAATCCGGCTCGGGCAAGTCGACGGTCGGGCGGCTGGTGCTGCGGCTGATCGAACCCACGGCCGGCCGCATGCGGTTCGACGGGCAGGACGTGTTTGCGCTGAGCGAAGCCGACACGCGCGCCTACCGCCGCCAGGCGCAGCTCGTGTTTCAGGACCCGTACGCATCGCTCAATCCGCGCATGACGGTCGGCGACATTCTGGCCGAGCCGATCGCGCTGCACGACATCGTGCCGCCGGCGCGCCGGCGCGAGCGCGTGGCCGAACAGCTCGAGATGGTCGGACTCGAGCCGCGCTTTGCGCCGCGCTATCCGCATGAATTTTCCGGCGGGCAGCGTCAGCGCATCGTGATCGCGCGCGCACTCGCGGTCGAACCGAAGCTGATCGTGTGCGATGAGCCGGTCTCGGCGCTCGATGTATCGATCCGTTCGCAGGTGCTCAACCTGCTGCGCGACCTGCAGCAGCGCTTAGGGTTAACCTACATCTTCATCTCGCACGATCTCGCGGTGGTGAAGCACATCGCGGACGAGGTCGCCGTGATGTATCTCGGGCGCATCGTCGAGACCGCGCCGACTGACTAACTGTTCGCAACCCCGCGCCACCCTTACACGCTGGCGCTGTTGTCCGCGATCCCGGTGCCGCGACCACGTGCGCGGCGCGACCGCACCATCCTGCCGGGCGACGTGCCGAGCCCGATCAATCCGCCAGCCGGATGCCATCTGCATCTGCGCTGTCCGCATGCCATCGAGCGCTGCCGGGTCGAGCGTCCCGCGCTGATCGCCGACGGCGCCCATGCGACCGCGTGTCATCGCTGGCCGGAGCTTCCTGCCGTGACGGCAACGCCGCCCGATGTCGGCCGCTCGGCGGCCTATACGCGACTTATCGAGGCATTTGCCCGCCCAATGGACGTGCATGCGAAATCCGGTGTTGGTACAGTTGGGCAAGGGCGCGCCAAAGCGCCCGCCCAGCCGGTCAGTGAGGGGAGATCACCATGAAAGCCATGCGCCTTGCGGCGGCTGCCGCGCTCGTTGCTCTCAGTTGCGGAACGGCCGCGGCCCAATCCGCGCTGCGCATCGGGCTCGCCGAGGACCCCGACGTGCTCGATCCGACGCTTGCACGCACCTATGTGGGGCGCATCGTGTTCGCGTCGATCTGCGACAAGCTGTTCGACATCGACGAGAAGCTCAACGTCGTGCCGCAGCTGGCGCTGTCGTCCGAGACATCGGAAGACGGCAAGCTGGTCACCATCAAGCTGCGTCCGAACGTCAAATTCCACGACGGCGAGACGCTCGACGCCGAGGCCGCGAAGTTCTCCCTGGAGCGCCACCTCAACATGCAGGGCTCGTTCCGCAAGCCTGAGCTTGCCGCGCTCGACTCCATCGAAGTCGCCGATCCGCTCACCATCAAGCTGCACCTGAAAGCGCCGTTCTCGCCGCTGATTGCCCAGCTCACCGACCGCGCCGGCATGATGGTGTCGCCGAGGGCCGCGAAGGAGGCCGGCGACAGATTCGGCCTCAAGCCGGTCTGCGCCGGACCCTACAAGTTCGTCGAGCGGGTCCAGCAGGACAGGATCGTGGTCGAGAGGTTCGCCGACTACT
>JAXDOA010000098.1:0-4709 GCA_034669125.1 Hyphomicrobiales bacterium | reverse complement strand
GCGAGCGATCGGCACGATGCCCTCGGCGATGATGTCGAAGGTCACCAAGGCGACGTGATCGGAGGCGTCGCCATAGCGCTCGATCGGCGGCGGCTCGGCGCCGCTTGCGAAGATGTCGTCGATCGGCACCACGCCGTCGGGCAGGTTGTCGCCGAAACCGCAGAGGAAGCGGATCGTGAAGGTCTCCATCGCGATATGCATCGCGAGGTCGCCATGCACCGTGTCGCCGATGCGCTGACAGCCGATCAGCGCGCGCGCCGCGACGCGGCTCAAGGCGGCGGCGGCATCCGCATGACGCCAGAGCAAGGGGAGGGGCGCGGCGATCAAGCCGGCGCGCGTGACGGCGAGCAGCGCGATCACGCTCTCGACCGTGTTGGCAAGCTGGATCGCGACCACCGAGTCGGTCGGCAGCCCGAAGCCGCGCAGCCGCGCGGCGAGCGACGAAATCGCCCGGTCGGCCTGCGCGTAAGTGAGGCGCCGCACCGGCCCGTCGGTGAACGAGAGCCGGTCGGGCGGATCGACCAGCGCGAGCGCGTCGGGCCGGGCCTTGGCGGCGCGGCGGAACAGATCGTCGAGCGTCGCCCGCACGGCGGGCAGATCGTTCACGGCTTCGCTTCCGGTTTCCGGTCCTGATGCGCCCCCCAAGGTATCCCCCAAGATCACTTATCGGCTCATTGCGTTTGCTGCTGACGCCACCAGGTTTCAGGCAGATAGCCATGCATCGAGGTCGTTGCCGGCCGCTCGATGTAGGTCCAGCGCGCGATCCACTGCTCCGGAGCATGAAACAGCGGAACGACGTAACTCCCCGACATCAGCACCCGGTCGAGCGCACGCACCGCCGCCACCACATCCGCACGCGTCTTAGCCTCGAGCAGCGCGGCGATCATGGCGTCCGCCGCGGCACTCTTCATTCCCATGTAGTTGCGGCTGCCGTTTGAGTCGGCGGCGGCCGAACTCCAGTAGAACGCCTGCTCGTTGCCGGGGGAGAGCGACTGGTCCCAGCGGTACTGGATCATGTCGTAATCGAAGGCGATTCGCCGCGCCTCGTATTGTACCGCATCCAGAAGCCGCACCTGCGCGGTGATCCCCGCGCGCTTGAGCTGGCTTGAGAACAGCAGTGCGAGGCGCTCCTCCTCGCGGTTCAAGGCGAGAATTTCGAAGGCAAAAAGCTTTCCGCTGGCCTGTTCCACCAGCTCGGTGCCGCGCAGCTCGTAGCCCGCAGCGCCAAGCAGGCCGAGCGCGCGGCGCAGGAGCGCGCGGTCGCGGCCGGAGCCGTCGGGTACCGGCGGTTGCCACGAGCCGTCGAGGATGCCGGGGCGGACCGCGCCGGGGAACGACGCGAGCAGGGCGCGCTCGCGTTCGTCGGCCGGGCGGCCGCGCGCGGAGAGCTCGGAGCCCTCAAAGAAGCTCGCGCTGCGGCGGTAAAGGTCGAAGAAGATCGAGTGGTTCACCCACTCGAAGTCGAACAGCAGCGCGACCGCCTCGCGCACACGAATGTCCGCGAACAGCGTGCGCCGCGTGTTGAAGGCGAAATTGAAGCTCGGCTTGGGCAGGCCGGAGGAGAAGGTCTCCTTGATCACGCGCTTGTCGCGCAGCGCGGGGAAATCGTAACCGGTTTGCCAGCGCCCGGGATCGTCCTCCTTGCGGACGTCGAACAGGCCGGCCTTGAAGGCTTCATGGAAGGCGCTTGCATCGCGGTAATACTCGACGCGAACCTCGTCGAAATTCCAGAAGCCGCGATTGACGCCGAGATCGCGCCCCCAATAGTCCGGATTGCGCGTGAGCGTGATGCTTTTGCCCGGATCGACACGGCCGACGCTGTAAGGTCCGCTGCCGATGAGCGCTGCCATAGACGGTTCTTCAAACATGTCGACGCGGACCGCGTGCTTCGCCAGCACCGGCATCAGCCCGAGAATCAGCGGCAGCTCGCGATCGTCCGCGCCGGTCAGATCGAAGCGCACCGTGCGCTCGTCGACCACGTCGGCCTTTACGACCTTCGAATAGTAGATGCGGTGGTTCGGCCGGCCGTGATCGCGTAGCAACTCCCACGAAAACACCACGTCCTGCGCCGTGACCGGCTTGCCGTCCGAGAATCGCGCTGACGGATTGAGCGCGAAGGTCACGTAGGTGCGCGCAGCGTCGGTCTCGACCGATTGCGCGAGCAGCCCGTAGAGCGTGAATGGCTCATCATAGCCGCGCACCATCAGGGTCTCGACGACGGTGTTGGAAATGATGTTGCTGCCGCTGGTGAGCGGCGCACGCAGGCCCTGCGGCGGCAGCCCCCTGACGATGAACGGATTGAGGTTGTCGAAGCTGCCGACCACGCCTTGCACCAGGCGTCCGCCCTTTGGGGCGGCCGGATTGGCATAGCGAAAATGACTGAAGCCCGCAGTCAGCGCCGGATCGCCGTGCATCGCGATGGCGTGGCTCGGCTCGCCGAGCGCGTGCGCCGACAACGCGCCGCCGATCGCGATGGCAACGCCCAGCGCACCCAGAAGCCGTGCGAAAGCTCCCGCATGGAGGCGCGCTCCATGGCTGATGGCAATGCGGCTGATCAATCCGGCTCCGATTCGCTGTTGATGGGCAAATCTATCACATGCCCGGCTGGGGCCTCCGCGTGGACGACCGGCTGGAACCGGGGCGCGAATTGGGCTACGTCACGAGCGCCCAAGGTCGCGGTGTCACGGTGTCGCCTCATTTGGCCCTGAGACAGCGCGACGGGGCGCCCGCGCCGGACTTCGGCCGCGCAGGGCAAAGACATTAGCTGAGAGGATGTTGATCTCATGACCGCTGGAATCGTGTCCGCGCCGGCGCGGCATCGCCGCGTGGCAACCTGCATCACGGCTCTGAGCGCACTCGCTCTCGGCACGTCGCTCGCGCTGGGGCAGGCGGCGCCGCAACCGGCACCCGCGCCCGCGGTTCCCGCACCGAAAGCGACGCCGCGTCCGGTGCAGCCGGCGCAGAAGGCACCGGCGGCGCCCGCCAAGCAGCCGCAGCAGCCCGCGCAGCAAGCGCCGCAAACGCCGGGCGACCAGCAGGCAGCCGCGCCGGCCGACCAGCCGCCGATCGTGTATTCGCCGTGGACCAAGTTCTGCGGCAAGGACAACAACAATCCGGCCGCGAAGGAAGTTTGCCTCACCGTGAAGGAAGCGCGGCTCGAGACCGGCCAGTTCCTCGCGGGCGCAGCCCTGATCGAGCAGGCGGGCGAGGAGAAGAAGTTATTCCGCATCACGCTCCCGCTCGGCATGCAGCTGCCGCAAGGCACGCGCTTGCTGCTCGACAAAGAGACGCCGATGCAGGGCCGCTACATCGTGTGCCTGCCGAACGGCTGCATGGCCGACTTCGACGTGACACCCGACTTCGTCGGCAAGCTCAAGAAGGGCAAGGAGCTCGTGCTGCAGGGCATCAATCTGCCCGGGCAGGCCGCGACCTACATGCTGCCGCTCGTCGACTTCGCCAAGGCGAACGAGGGCCCGCCGACCGATCCGAAGAAGTTCGAGGAAGACCAGAAGAAGCTGCAGGACGAATTGCAGAAGAAGGCCGAAGACGCGCGCAAGCGCCTGCAGGCAAGCCCCCCGGAGGGGCAGAAGAAGTAGCCGTTTCTCCCGGTCGCGAACGAATGGATAGGGCGCGCCACCGGCGCGCCTTAGTCTTTTGCGGGTCATCCGGCAGCGTGGCGGGAACGCGCATGGTCCGATTCACAGCGGCAGGCATTTTGACTCTCGCGGCGGCGTCTACAGCGGTGGCGCAGGTCCCGCCCCGCGTCGAGAAGATCAGCCCGCGCCCGGTTCAAACCGCGCCGCTTCCGCCTCAGATCACAGGCACCGAGCTGTACGCTTATTCGCCTTGGACGAAATTCTGCGGCCGGGACAAAGCCACGCCGGCGGCTCAGCAAATCTGCCTGACCGTGATGGAAGTGAAACGCCATGCCGGGCCGTTCGCGGCCGGTGTGGCATTGATCGAGGGCGCCGGTGACAAGACGGTCTTTCGCGTGACGCTGCCGGCGGATGTGCGGCGCGAAGCGGGCGCGCGCATCGCCGTCGACGGCGACAAGCCGCTTAGCGGCCAGTTTGTGACATGCAATCCGCGTGGATGCCTTGCGGACTTTGAGGCACGCCGTGAGTTTGTCGCGCGGCTGAGGGCCGGCAAAGTCTTGCATCTGCAAGGCACCCGGGAATCCGGCCAAGCGGCCAGCTACCGGTTGCCACTCAACGGTTTTGTGAAGGCGAACGAAGGTCCACCGAGCGCTCCGCCATAGCGCCGCGCGGCTGATCTCGCATCAGCGCTGCGCCGTCCCGCCGCTGTCGATCTGCCGGCCCATCAGCGCGATCGCCTGCTGATAGACCGTCGCGGCGTTCCAGCCCTGAATGGCGGCGAAGTTCGGCTGACCTTCCTGATACCCGGCACCGGCCTTCCAGCCATGGCCTTTGAGGAAAGCCGCCGTCGAGGTCAGCGCGCCGGATGCGCTGTCGAGGTTTCCGCTCCCGTATTCCAGGATGGCCTTTGGCATGAACTGGGTCTGGCCGTATTCGCCATGCATCGAGCCCCGCGTGTTGGCGGAGAGTGTGCCGCGGTCCACGAGTTTCAGAGCCGCATAAAGGTGATCGGTGAAGAACTCAGGCCGCCGGCAGTCGTAAGCAAGCGTCGCGACCGCGGAAACGAGGTTCTCATTGCCGCGCAATTTCCCGAATGCCGTCTCCATGCCCCAG
>JAXDOA010000097.1:0-8043 GCA_034669125.1 Hyphomicrobiales bacterium | reverse complement strand
GGCGCGCACGGTGTCGCCCTTTTGCGCCCAGTTGACGCGCGTGAAGGAGCCGGCGAGCACGAGATGGCCCGCCTCCAGCGCGGCGCCGTGCTGGCCGAGCTTGTGCCTCGACATCAGGGACTTATGGCCGGGCTGGCAGAAACAAAGCGAGCATTGCCCGCTTGAGCGGTTCGCGCTCCGCTTGGGTCGACTACTGTGTACGCGGCCCGAAAAAATCTGAGCAGTTTGTGATGCTGCACTTGTATGACCCGACGTAGGTTCCATATGGCACCGCAATTTCGCCGCCCACTGGACTTTTCACATTCTTGAGCCCGTTCACCCGTATGGCTAGAAGCGCAATCGTCCCTTCTTCGGTGAACGCCGTGTTGGGAACGCGCTGGACCAGTAGATCGCCAAAGATGGCTTCGCCATCCCCCACCATTTGAACAAATCGCGCTGCTACTCCAACGACCTTATCTTTGTAAGGGAATGGGTTGGCCTTTAGCCCGCTCTGGCTCGCAAAGGTCTCAACGCGGAAGTCCGAAACGAACTTGTCGCGGATCGCCTTGGCTTTTTCCGCCGCCTCAGACAACGCCGCAGACGCAGCGGCCTGCGCAGCCGCCGCTTTCTTTTGTGCGTCGATCTGCGCTTCAAGCGCGCGCTGCTTTCCTGGCACGTCGTTGTTGTAAAGCTCCCAAGCCGTTCTTCCGTGATACTTGCGTCCGTGAACGAGTTGATTGCTCCCTTGCATCACGTAGGCGAAAAAATCGAGCGGTCGCACGTTTGGATTCGTTCTTGCACAGTAAGCCAGCGCTTCAGAGGCGGCTTTTTCCAGCAGCTCCTCGATGGCTCCGGCCGGAACGAGCGGGCGCCAATCCGGCACCGTGATGTTAAAATGCGCAGACCAATTTCGCGAGCTGCTGTTGTCGGCGCAATTCCGAACGTTCAGTTGAACCTGAGCCTGTGCACCGCCCGCCAGCGACACGACCATTGCCACCACAAACCAAATTCTGCGCATGTCCCTAGATGCCCCTCACCAGCCGATCCAAGTTCGAATCCTAGGTCCCCCGGGCCAATACTACACAAACTGCAGCGAAATGCTCCCGAGCGTGCCGAAATCGGCGCGCACAGTGTCGCCCTTTTGCGCCCAAATCACGCGCGTGAAGGAGCCGGCGAGCACGAGATGGCCCGCCTCCAGCGCGACGCCGTGTGCCCCAAGCTTGTTGGCGAGCCACGCGACGCCCATGGCCGGATGACGGAGCACGCCGGCAGCGACCCCGGTCTCCTCGATCTCGGAATTGCGCATCATGATGCCGCCGACCCAGCGCAGATCGATATCCATCGGCCCGACGGGGCGGCCGCCGACCACGATGCCGGCCGCCGCGCCATTGTCCGAGATGGTGTCGAAGATCTTGCGCGGGTTGATGATGCGCGCGTCGACGATCTCGATCGCCGGGATGACGTATTCGGTCGCGCGCAGCACATCGGTCAGGCCGACGCCGGGGCCCTTCAGCTCCTTGCCGAGGACAAACGCGAGTTCGACCTCGACGCGCGGCGCGCAGTAGTTCTCGTGCGGCACCTTCGCGCCATCCGCGACCATCATGTGATCGAACAGATAGCCGTAGTCGGGCTCGTCGATCTGCGAGGATTGCTGCATCGCCTTGGAGGTGAGGCCGACCTTGTGGCCGATCAGCTTCGCGCCGGCCGCCATCTTGCGCCTGGCGCATTCGGTCGAGATTGCATAGGCGTCCTCGAACGTGATTGCCGGGAAACGTGACGGAAAGCTGCGTCGCCTGTTTGCGGGCCTTCTCGGCATTCATCAGAATGTCGGCGGCTTCTCTGCGGTCGGCGCCGGACAGCATTCGTTCCTCGTCTCTGTTGGGTATTTTACTCCGCGGCCGCAGCCGCGACTCGGGGCGTTGCGGCAGGGAGCAGGTGCGCGATCGAGTTCGCGTAGTAGCGCAGTAGCACGTCCTCGCGCGGATTGGCGCGATAGAGACCGTTCTCTTCCTCGACGAAATGGCGCAGCAGCAGCATGCGCAGCCCGACTTCGAGCGCATAGTCCTGATCGGCGCGCGGGATGTGAATATGCGCGCCGCCCGCGATGAGCCTGCGAATGAGGGTCTCGACTTCGCCCTTGAGTTCCAGCACCGACAGCGGCTTTTCGGCGGCGAGCATGACGGTCGCGACCAGCGAGACCGGCAGCGCGGGCACCACCTGCCCCACCTTTTGCATCAGCGTCTCGCCGAGCCGCTCGATCTCGGCGAAACGGCGTGTCTCGTCGAGCATGCGGAAATCGATGCCGCGCTCGGTGACATACTGGCGCAGCGACACCGGCTTGCCGAATCCGACACAGGCGTAGCCGTAGCGATACAGCTTGCCGCGGAAACGCAGCGCCACATTGTGCGCCAGGTACCCGAACAGCACCTTGGGGCTGAACTTGAAGCGCGGCTTCTCGCCTTCGGGCGTCATCAATGCGGCGACCTGCACCCGATCCTCGATGACGCGGTCATAGTTGATGCCGACCGGCACGAACACCGCATCGCGCGGCCCCTTCGGATCGAAGCCGGACACCATGTAGCTGAGCAGCCCGAGCTTGGGCGGGCGCAGCCTGCCGTCTCGCGTCAGCCCGCCCTCGGGGAACATCGCCTGCGCGAGCCCGCCGGTCACCGCGAGATGGACGTAGCGCGACAGCACCTTGCGATAGAGCGGCTCGCGTGAGTCGCGGCGCACGAAATAAGCGCCCATTGAGCGGATCAGACTTTGCAACAGCCACACGCGCGCCCACTCGCCGACCGCATAACTCAGCGCCGACGAGCTCGCGACCATGAACGTGACCAGCACGTAATCCATGTTGGAGCGGTGATTGATGACGAAAATCACGGCGGCGTCCGGATCGACCGTCTTCATCGCCTCCTCGTCCAGGTAACCGAGGCGCACGCGATAAAGGTACGTCGAGAGCCGGCGCGCGAGCCGGGTGCCGATGCCGAAATAGGCGTAGGCCGAAAACGACGGCACGATCTCATTGGCGTAGTGATGCGCCCTCGCCTGCGCGGTGGCGCGCGGCACCTTGTTCGCTGCCGCATACTCCTCGATGGCACGCAACACTTCGGGATCGAAGATCAGCTGGTCGATCAGCGCCTGGCGCTTGGCGAGCTTGAACGGCTGGATGCGCAGCGCGAGCCGGGTATTGAGTTCCTCGATGGTGCGGTTGAAGCGCCGGCGCAGAAGGTAGCGCACGCCCGGCACAACGACGCGGTCGAACGCCGCCCAGATCGCGAGCGCGCTCACGATCAAAGCCAGCCATAACGGCAGCGTGACTTGCGAATTCATTCGCCCCGGCGTCCTCCCGGTCCGGAGCGTAGCAAGGGCGTTGCTGCTTGTCGCGGGCGGCCTTCAGCGCGCGGTCGGTTGCCTTGGGTGCACGAACCCCTTGAACAGGTCGAAGCCCTTCCACGCGGGCTCGACCGGCTCGCTGCCGGCCTGCGGCACGTAGACCGACGGCTCGGCGAGTTGCATCTTCGGAATGTAGCGCGGGCAATTCGGGAAGATCGCGCGCGCCGTCACACGCACGATCATCTGCGCGCCGACGGTTTCGGACAGCAACGGGTCTTCGCGCGACACCGTCGCGGTGCCGTTGACGCGCAGCCGTCGCGGACGCTCGTGCAGGTCGATGAACAGCAAGCCGACGTTGGGATTGACCAGCACATTGCCGAGGCTCTTGAACATGCCGTTGCCATCATAGTCCGGGAACGCCAGCTCCGACTCCGCGGTGACGCGCACGAAGCCCGGCGATCCGCCCTTGAACGAGCAGTCCGGCCGCCCTTCCGCGTCAGCCGTCGAGATGAAAAAGTAGATCGCGCTCTCGATGAAAGTCTTGTCGTCGGCGGTGAACGCGGTGCGCGTCAGCTTTTCTTCCAGGCGATCGGAGATGCGCCGACTGTCGAACTGATCCTGCAGGCGGCGATTACCGTCGTGATACATGATCGTCTCTGGCATAGGTGCCCTCCGGGTATGGCGCTTGCGAGCCTTGCGCAATCCTCGCACAGTTGGCGGCCGGTCATCCACCGGCTCGGGAGCATGCCATGAAAAAACTCGTGATCGCGCTGGCCGCAGCCATCTTTGCCGGCCAGGCCGGCGCCGCCGAATATCTCGAGAAGAGCGAAATGCAGAAGGCGCGGGCCTTCTCGCCTGCCGTCATCACTGAGGGCGGGCGGACCGTTTATCTGGCCGGTCAGACGACGCTCGCGGACGAGAGCGGCAACAACATCGCCGGTAATTTCGAGGAGCAGGCCCGAACGATCTTCAAGCTGATGGACAAGACGCTGCAGCGCGCGGGCGGCTCGCTCAAGAACCTCGTCACCATGACGGTATTCATCACGGACGTGCGCAATGGCGACCGCTTCGTCGAAATCCGCAAGGAGATGTTTCCCGACGGGAATTTCCCGGGCAGCGCATTGATCACCGTCACGGGACTTGCCCGGCCGGGCATGCTGATCGAGATTCAGGGCATCGGCGTGATCGGCGACACTTGCTCGAACGAGAAGCCATGCTCGAAGAAATAGCTCAAGTTCGTTGCGTCTCCTCCGCAATGCGCTTGCGGCCACCCATGTAGGCGCGGCCGTCGTTGACGGCATCGACCGCGATCAGCTTTCCGACCTTGCGGTATTCGACCGAAAAGCGCGCGGCGGACACGTCGCCGACCGTCTGCGCGTCGTCGTAGCCCTCGCTCAGGCCTGCCATCTGGAGTTTCAATTCGTACTGGTCCGACCAGAACCACGGCACCGGATCGTACGCCTCCGGCTTGCCAAGGATCGCGCCGGCCACGGCTTTCGCCTGATCGATCGCGTTCTGTACGCATTCGAGCCGCAGCTTGCGCCCGTAGCGGCGGCTCGGGAAACGGGTGCAGTCGCCGGCCGCATAGATCGCCGAATCGGCCGTGCCGCCGTGCTCGTCGACCACCACGCCGTCCTCACAGGCCAAGCCGGCCGCCGCCGCGAGGTCATCATTCGGCCTGGCGCCGACCGCGAGCAGCACGAGGTCGGCCGGCAATTCGGTGCCGTCGGAGAGTTGCACCTGCGACACCTTCGCGCCGCCCTCAATGGCGGCAAGCCGCGCGCCGACACGGATGTCGACGCCGCGGCTGCGGTGGAAGTTCTGCACGAACTCGGAGATCACCGGCGAGGTGACGCGCTTCATGACGCGGTCCTCGGCCTCGAGTACGGTAACTTCCCTGCCCTCGCCGCGTGCGACTGCCGCCACTTCAAGCCCGATATAGCCGCCGCCGACGATTACGATGTGCTTGGCGGCATCCATCGGCCCACGCAGCGCCCGAACATCGTCGATCTTGCGCAGCGAGAACACGCCATCGAGGCGCGCACCGGGCAGCGGCAGATCGCGCGCGCGCGTGCCCGTCGAGAGAAAGAGGGTCTTGTAGTCGACGCGCCCGCCGGCAAACGTCACCTGCTTGGCGGCTCGGTCAATAGTAAGAACCGGGACGCCAAAATCGACGCTGACACCTTGCTCGGCCCAAAATCTCTCCGGGCGGAAATAGAGCGTATCGGCGGGCGGGCGCTCGGTGAGAAATTTCTTCGACAGCGGCGGGCGCTGATAGGGCGCGTAAGGTTCGTCGCCGATCATGCGGATCGGCTCCTTGTAACCGCCCTGACGCAGGCTCAGCACAAGTTGTGCGGCCGCCTGTCCCGCCCCGACGATCACGATCATGCGGTAGCCCTAGTGCGGATATCGATTTCCGATGTCAGGGTGCGATGCACCGGGCACTTGTCGGCAATCTCCATCAGCCTGGCGCGCTGCTCCGCGGTAAGATCGCCCTCCAGCGTGACCTCGCGGTCGATGCGGTCGATCTTGCCTTCCTTGGTCTCGCAGTTCTCGCAGTCGGCCGCATGGATCTTGTCGTGCGTGAGCCGCACCGAGACGTGCCGGAGCGGCAGCTTCTTGAGGTCCGCGTAGAGCCGGATCGTCATCGATGTGCACGCACCGAGACTGGTGAGGAGATAGTCATACGGGTTCGGCCCCGAGCCGTTGCCGCCGGCCGACACCGGCTCGTCGGCGAGGAAGCGATGCTTGCCGACGACCACCGACTGTTCGAATTTGCCATTACCGGTCTCGCCGACCAGCACGCCGTCGACCGGCATCTCGTCGGGCTCCGGCACCATGTCGAGATAGCGCTCCGACCACGCGGCAATAACCTCGGCGACGTACACGGCGTCGCGGCGGTTGCTGAGCAGATGATCGGCACCCTGGAGCGACACGAAGCTTTTCGGGTGCTTCGCGACCGTGAAGATCGCGCTCGCGTTCTCGATGCCGACCAGATCGTCGGTCGGCGAGTGCAGCACCAGCAGCGCCTTGCGCAGATCGCGCACGCAATGCTCGAGCTTCTGCATTGCGACGTCGTCCAGGAACTCCTTGCGGATGCGGAATGGGCGGCCGGCGAGCGCGACTTCGACCTCGCCCTTTTCCTGAATGTCGGCGACCTGCTGTTTGAACAGGCCGGTGACATGCGCGGGATCGGCCGGCGCCGCGATGGTGGCGACCGCGCGCGCTTCCGGCACCCGCGAGGCAGCGGCCAGTACCGCCGCGCCGCCGAGGCTGTGGCCGATCAGGATCGCGGGCGCCTGATACATCTTGCGCAAGTGATCCGCGGCCGCGACCAGATCGGCGATGTTGGACGAAAACGTCGTATTGGCAAACTCGCCCTCGCTCGCGCCGAGCCCGGTGAAATCGAAACGCAGCACCGCGATGCCGCGCGCCGTCAGTGCTTGCGCGATGCGCTTTGCCGCCAGATTGTCCTTGCCGCAGGTGAAGCAATGCGCGAACAGCGCGAACGCGACCGGTTGCGCCGTCGGCCGCTCCAGAAGGGCGGACAGCTTTTCGCCGTTGGCATTCGGGAATTCGAAGCGTTCGGACGGCATCGCGTCCTCCCTATTGCTTGCCCTGCTCCGCCGATGCGCCCGGCTCGGGCGGCGTCTGTTCGACGGATTTCTCCGGCAGCGGCGGATGGGCCCTCCAGTATTGCCGGATCACCGCGCCGATCACATTGGAATAATCGTCGGTCCAGATGCGCTGACCCGCCGGTGGGTCGATGACGGTCCAGTCGGCATCCTCGAGCAACTCGCCGAAATCGGTGTCCTGGCGCGCACTGATCACCACGGTCGAGGTGAAGATGTATTTGGCGTCATCCTCGTCGTCGCGCGCGGCACGGCTGTTGATGCGGCTTACCAAACCGTTCGCATGAGCGATGCCGGCCACCACGGAGCCGAGTTCCATGTGCCGGTTCGAGACGTGCATGATCACGATGCCGCCGGGCGCGAGCTTCGACACATAGGTCGCCATCGCCTCGCGCGTCATCAGGTGGATCGGAATCGCGTCGGACGAGAATGCGTCGAGCACGATCAGGTCGTACGTGTCGGGGCTTTCGGCGAGCGTGAGACGCGCATCGCCGAGCTCGACCGGAATGTCCGGCGCGCATTCCTTGATGTAGTGGAAGCGGCTGGCGTCGCGTGCGAGCGTTTCGACGCTCGCATCGATCTCGTAGAACTTGAAGCTGTCGCCCGGCCGCGAGAAGCAGGCGAATGTCCCCGTCCCCAGACCCACGACCGCAACCTTGATCGGACCGCCGACGCGTTCGCGCACCGCCTTGACGGTGACGCCCATCGGGGAATTCTCATGATAGTAGGTGATCATCGGCGGCGGGCCGGCGATCGGCTCGCCGGCATCGTCGCGCAGGCGCTCCGCGCCGTGGATCGTGGTGCCGTGCAGGAACACGCGGTACTGGCCGTCAGCCGTTTCGGTGATCTTGTGCACGCCAAAGAAGCTGCGCATCGTCTCGCGCACTTCGCTGTCGGGCTTGTAGGCCGTGCCGATGACGAACACGACCGCGACCACCGCGGCGAACGGCAGCGGCTCGCGCGACACGAGGCCCGCCACAACCAGCATCGCGCCGATGGTCCAGTTGAACGTCTTCTCATCCGTGACGTAGCGGTCCGCAAGGCCGGGGAACGCCGCGATCGCAACCACCGCGATGACGCCGACCCATAACAGGCG
>JAXDOA010000096.1:0-5435 GCA_034669125.1 Hyphomicrobiales bacterium | reverse complement strand
CGCGAAGAGCTCGACCGTCTTGTCGCCCATGTGGCGCAAGCGCGCCGCCTGATCGAGGCGGGCGGTCCGGTCGGGCGCAAGCTCGACTTCCTGTCCCAGGAGCTCAACCGCGAATCCAACACGCTGTGCGCGAAGTCGAACGATGTCGACCTGACCAACATCGGACTGGAGCTCAAAACGGTGGTCGAGCAGTTCCGTGAGCAGGTGCAAAACCTGGAATGAGCGCAGCGCCTGACACCGCCCGCCGGGGCATCATGCTGGTGGTGTCCTCACCCTCGGGTGCGGGCAAGACCACGCTGACGCGCAACCTGCTCGCGCAGGAACAGAACATCAGCCTGTCGGTTTCCGTGACGACGCGTGAGCGGCGGCATAGCGAAATCGATCATGTCCATTATCACTTCATCTCAATGCCCGAGTTCATCGCGCTTCGCGAGGCCGGCGGTCTGCTCGAATGGGCGGAGGTGCACGGCAACTATTACGGCACGCCGCGCAAGCCGGTCGAGGCGGCACTCGCAGCCGGGCACGACATGCTGTTCGACATCGACTGGCAGGGCACGCGGCAGCTCTATCGGGCGATGCGGCAGGATATCGTCAGCGTCTTCGTGCTGCCGCCGTCGGCGGCCGAGTTGAAGACACGACTCGAACGTCGGGCGGAAGACAGCGCGGACATCATCGCGCGGCGCTTGCGTAATGCGATCGAGGAAATCGCGCACTGGACCGAGTACGACCATGTGCTCATCAACGACGATCTCGACCGGAGCTTCACGACGCTGCGCCAGATATTGGCAGACGGCCGGCGCAAGAGCGCACAGCGCGCCGATCTTGAGGACTTCGTCGCGAAGCTGCTGACCGACCTTCGTGAGATCGCGGCTTGAGAGTTACGGCGCCAGCACCACGCGGCCCACGATCTTGCCTGCGCGCAAGTCGTCGAGCGAGGCCTGCGCCGCGCTCAGCGGGCGCTCGATGATCGGCACCGGTGGGATTTTTCCCGCGCGCGCCAGTGCCATCATTTCGTTCGCTTCATCGAGCGTGCCGGTCATCGTGCCCTCGATGGTGAACACGCGAAGCGGAAACATCGCAATCGGCGTCGAATAGGTACCGCCCAACAGCCCGGTGATGACGACCTTGCCGCCCCTTGCCAGCGCGCCGGCCGCAAAGGCCAGTGAGCCGTCCGAGCCGACGAAGTCGACGGCTCCGTACACGCCTCCGCCGGTTGCCTTGAACAGCGCCTTGCGCGCCGCGGGGTCGGCCGGATCGTAGGCGGCCGCGGCCCCGGCCTTGAGCGCGGCCTCGCGCTTGGCCGCATCGATGTCGGCAACGATCGGCTTATGGGGAAACAGCGCAAGCGCGAACGAGAGGCCCATCATGCCGACGCCACCGAGCCCGACCAGCAGCGCAGGTCCGCGCTTGGCATGATCGGCGATCCGCTTCAGCGCCGAGTATGCGGTCAGCCCGGAGCACATGTAGGCGCCCGCGAGGGAGGCGGGCAGGCCGGTGTGATCGATGAGATAACGCGGATGCGGCACCAGCACATGCGTGGCAAAACCGCCGTCCACCTGGATGCCGAGATGGCGCGGCGCTGCGCAGAGATTTTCTTCGCCGGCCTTGCACGCCGCGCACTCACGGCAGCCGATCCACGGAAACACGGCCGCCTGTGTGCCGATCGCGACCTTCGCGTCGGGGCCGGCCTTCTCGACGACACCAGCGATCTCGTGGCCGAGCGTAAAGGGCAGGGCGCGCCCCGCGGTCACGTCGAGCTTCTTATCGCCGCCGAGACTGAAATAGCCATCGTGCAAATGCAGGTCGGAGTGACAAACGCCGCAGCGGCTGATCCGCATCAGCACCTCCGTGCCGCGCGGCTCAGGCGCCTCGACAACCGTCTCGCACAGCGGCGCGGCGTAGGCCGTCATCGATTGGCGGATCATGCGGGTCATGAGATTCCTCCTAGTGTCCCGATTCCGAAGTTCGCAAATCCTCGCGGCCTGGTGTCATGCGAACTTCGGAATCAACGGGACACTAGCAAGCCAAAGAATCTCGTGCCCGTTTGAACCCGACGTTCGCAACCCCTCTCGCGGCGCCCTCTAGGCGAACGTCGGGTTCAGGGCACGAGCAAGCGCGACAAAACCTTCGACCGGAATATCCTCCGCGCGCGCGGTCGGGTCGACCCCCGCGGTTTCGAGGAGCGGAATGGGATCGACGCCGAGCTGCTTGAGGCTTTGGCGCAACATCTTGCGCCGCTGGCCGAATGCCGCTTCGGTGACGCGCTCCAGCGCACGGCGGCTGCACGCGAGCGGAGCGGCGCGCGGCACAAGCTGCACCAGCGAGGACGTGACCTTTGGCGGCGGCACGAACGCCGAGGGTGCGATATCGAACAGAAGTTTCGCCTCTGTGCGCCAGCCCGCCAGCACCGACAGGCGCCCATAGGTCTTGGAGCCGGGTTTGGCGACGATGCGTTCGGCGACCTCGCGCTGGAACATCAGCGTGAGCCGGTCATACCACGGCGGCCACGGTTCTGCGGTCAGCCAGGAGACGAGCAGGGCGGTCGCGATGTTGTACGGCAAGTTCGCGACGACGCGCACCGGGCCTTTGCCGAGATAGGGCGAGATGTCGAACGTGAGTGCATCGCCGCCGATCGCCTGGAGCCGGCCGGGATAGTGCTCGGCGATCTCGGCCAGAGCCGCGATCGCGCGCTCGTCGCGCTCGACCGCGATCACGTTCGCGCCTTGGGCGAGCAACGCGCGGGTCAGGCCGCCGGGTCCGGGGCCAACCTCCAGCACCGTCACGCCGTCGAACGGACCGGCCGAGCGTGCAATGCGTCCCGTGAGATTGAGATCGAGCAGAAAATTCTGGCCGAGCGACTTGCGGGCGGAAAGCTCGTGGCGCCGGATGACCTCGCGCAGCGGCGGCAGCGCGTCGGCCGCGTTCATTTCGCCGGCGCCATCGCGCCCGCGGTCACCAGCCGTGCCGCGAGCCTGAGCGCTGCGATCAGGCTTGCCGGGTTTGCCTTGCCGGTGCCGGCGATATCGAAGGCGGTGCCGTGATCGGGCGACGTGCGCACGAAGGGCAGGCCCAGCGTCACGTTGACCGCATGATCGAAGGCGAGCGTCTTGATCGGGATCAGCGCCTGGTCGTGATACATCGCGAGCGCCGCGTCGTAAGTGCGCCGCGCGGCGTCATGAAACATGGTGTCGGCCGGCAGCGGGCCGCGGGCGTCGATGCCTTCGGCGCGCAATTGCTCGACCGCGGGAGCGACCACCGCCCGGTCTTCGCCGCCGATGGTTCCGTCCTCGCCGGCATGCGGGTTCAGGCCCGCCAGCGCAAGTCGCGGTCGCGCGATGCCGAAGCGCTCGGCCAAGTCGCGCGCGACGATGCGCCCGGTGTCGACGATCAGCGCCGTCGTCAGCCGCCCTGGCACGTCGCGCACCGGCAGATGAATGGTCACGGGCACGACCGCGAGCTCGGGCGACCACAGCATCATCACCGGATGAGCCGCACGCCCGGTGTGCTCCTGCGCGAGCCTCGCGAGATATTCGGTGTGGCCTGGCTCGGCGAAGCCGGTGCGGTAGAGCACCGCCTTTGCGACCGGATTGGTGACAACCGCATGCGCGTGGCCGCCGAACACATCGGCGACCGCGCGCCGGATCGAGGCGATCGCGGCCGGCGCGCTTGAAGCGTCCGGATCGCCCGGCCTCGCCGTCACCTTCTCGTCAAGCGCGACCACCGGCAGGGTCGTCGCGAAGGCGCTCGTCGCGCCTTCGGGCTCGACGAGGCTCACCGGGACGCGCAGGCCGAGCAGACGCGCGCGCCGCTCGACGAAGTCGGGATCGGCCAGAAGATAGAACGGCGGCAGCGCAAGATCGGCGCGCTTATTCCAAGCGGCGAATGTGATGTCCGGACCGATTCCTGCCGGCTCGCCGAGGGTCAGCGCCAGCGGTCGCGTCATAGCCTATTTGTACTCGATCAGCGCCTGACTGCGCAGTTCTTTCAAAAACTTCTTCGCCAGGGCCTGATAGCGCTCATTGAACATTTCGTCGCGCAGTTGCCGCCGTGCGGGCGACTCGGCGCCGGCCGCCGGTGCTTTGTTGCATACCGCGAACACCTCAACCCCTTGCGGCGTAATATCCGGAGGCGTGAGGCGGCCGACAGGCGTGTTGTTGAGCACATCGCGCTGTTGCTGCCCGATATCCGCCGATTGTCGTATAATGGCTTCGCGCACCACGACATCAGGCAGCGTCATCGCGGCGCGCAATCCGTCATCGCAATTCGTGAAGCGGCCGCGTAGCGCCTCGGCATCGCGCTTGCGTGCCTCGAAGACAGTCGCCGCCGCGCCTTTCGGGACAAGGAACAGCACGGGGCGCAGCTTGAACTCAAAGCCTCCCGGATCTTCCTTGTTGCTCGCCTGCAGCTTGACCTCGATGTCTTTCTCGCCGACCTGAAGGCTTCCCTGGAACTTGCCGCGTACGATCTGCGACCAGACGAAATCCGCATGGATGCGGCTTTTCAGCGCCTCCGGGGTGATCCCCGATTGTGACGTCGAGTCGGCGAATTGCTTCGTCGTCATGCCAGCGCGCCGGGCGATGGACGCGTAGGCGCTTTCGATTTCACGTTTGGGAACGTCGGCGATGTAGCGCTTGGACAGCTGGATCTTCAGCTTGTCGTCGATCAGCTCGTCGAGCACCTCCTGGCGCGATGGCGTTTTCTGAGTCGAGAGCTGAACAAGCCGCGTACGCTGTGCAATGTCGACAGCGGTGATCGGCTCACCGTTCACCACTGCGACGACCTGCGCCTGCGCGCGCGGCTGATTTGCAAACAGAATTGCTGCCGCGATCAGCAGCACCGCAATTCCGCGCACCGAAGCTTGCCGCGAGGGCATCATCTCAAGCCTTCCTCCTGTCGCCCGCCATTTGCCTAGAACAGGCCGCCCGTACCCGTGGTCGGATTGGTCGGATTCGTGCTCTGACTGAAACTTGTTCCACCGATGGTACGCAAATTGATCACCAGCATAACCTTGTTGTCGGTGGTCATGGTGCCGGCATAGCTATAATCGGTCAGATAATTGAGCGAAATGGCGAAGCAGTCATCGATGTAGCCGAGTCCGATGCGGGTCTGGTTGACCTGCTTGGCCTCGAGATCGTAGCGGGCCGACGCCAGGACGCTCCAGTTCTGCGTGAACCTGAAGGTGACCTGCCCGGTCACCCCTTGGCGGCGCTGAAGGAAACCGATTTCAGGCTGGCTGTCGTAATTGCCGTAAAGGGCCGAAAACCCCCAGCGCTCGAAAGTCGCGCGGCCTTCGACTTCCACGCGGCGAATACGGAACGTCTCCTCGTCGAGCAGGAACCGGGAGATGACCGAGTAGACGCTGTCCGGCTGATAGGCGATGCGTGCGACATAGTCCGACCGCGGTTTGGCAAGGCCGCTGGAAATGCCGGTGTTCA
>JAXDOA010000095.1:0-8706 GCA_034669125.1 Hyphomicrobiales bacterium | reverse complement strand
GCTTTGCAGGAATTGCAGTCGTTGGCGAGCTCTTGCGGAAAATGCTCGCGCGGCTCCGACTGGCGGACCGGACAGGCAGTCTCAATGATATCCCTCGCCCTCGCGCAGCTTCCCGCCAAAGATCCAGTAAACGAAGATCGTGTAGCTGACGATGATGGGCAGCATCACCAGCGTACCCATCAACATGAAGATTTGGGTCGCGGGCGCGGCCGCCGTGTCCCAAACGGTCAAGCTTGGAGGAATGAGGTAGGGGAAATTGGAAATCAGCAGCCCGAGGTAGCCGAGAAGAAACATCGCGATCGCGGCGAGGAACGGTAGCACATCGCGCCTGCTCCCGAGCCAGCGCCATGCGGCGAACGCCGCCAGGAGGGTCGCCGCCGGCACCCACCAGAAGAACAGGATATTCGGCAACGAAAACCAGCGTTCCGCGATGCGCTCGAAGGCGATCGGCGTCCAGACGCTCACGATCGCGAGGAACGCCAGCACCACAAGCAGCAGAAGCTTCGCCTGCCTTCTCGAATGCTCGGCGACCGGCCCCTCCGTTTTCATGACCAGCCACGTTGCACCCAGCAACGCATAGCCCGCGACGAGTCCAAGGCCGCACAGCATCGCGAACGGCGTTGCAAAATCGAACGTGCCTCCGGCGAATGCGCCGTTCCTGACGTCGATGCCCTGGATCAGGCCGCCGAGAACCAGGCCCTGGCAGAAGGCGGCGAGCGCTGAACCCGCGGCGAATGCGAATGTCCAGTGCCGCTTGCTGGTTACGCCGATCCAGCGGAATTCGAACGCAACGCCGCGAAACACCAGCGCCAGCAGCATGACGATCACCGGAACATAGAGCGCCGGCTGGATGATCGAATTGGCGAGCGGGAAGGCGACCATCATGCCGCCGCCGCCGAGCACCAGCCACGTCTCGTTGCCGTCCCAGAACGGAGCGACGGAATTCATCATCTGGTCGCGGTCGCGCTCCCTGTCGGCGAACGGAAACAGGATGCCGATGCCGAGATCGAAGCCGTCGAGGATCACATACATTGCAACCGCAAACCCGATGATCGCGGCCCAGATGATCGGCAGATACGATTCCATGGTGCGGCCTATTCGACGCTTGCGGGTTTTACCGATGCCCGGATTGGCCATCCGGCCCCGGCACGGTCATCGCGCCCATTCGGCACCACCTCGGACAGCGATGGCGCGAGCGGCGCGGAGTGGAGCATCTCGGCTGCGGAATCCTGCGGGCCGCGCGCGATCAGACGGTTGATGTAGTAGATGCCCATCGTGAACACGACGCCGTAGACCAGCACGAACAACACCAGCGTCGTCGCCACTGCATTCGCCGCGACCGGCGAAGCCGCGTCCGCCGTGCGCAGCAATCCGTACGCGACCCACGGCTGCCGGCCCGTTTCGGTCACGACCCAGCCGGAGATCACCGCGACGAAGCCGATCCACCAGGCGTGCTGCGCGGGCCAGAGGTACCACTGCGCCTTGAACAGACGGCCACGCCGCCACAACACCACGCCGACCCATGAGGCGAGGATCATTAGCATGCCGATGCCGACCATGATGCGGAATGCGAAGAAAGGCGGCTTGACCGGAGGCCGGTCTTCCGGCGGCACGCTTGCCAGGCCGGGGAACAGACCGTCCCAGCTATGGGTCAGCATGATCGAGGCGCCGTGCGGGATCGTCACCGCAAAGCGGTTCGTTTCCGCCGTCTCGTCCGGCCATGCGAACAGCACGAGCTCGCCGGGCTGCGAGCCGTCCCAGTGTGACTCGATCGCTGCGATCTTCAGCGGCTGGTGTTTGAGCGTGTTGAGGCCGTGCTGATCGCCGATGAAGAGCTGCAAGGGTGCGACGATCGCCGCGAATGCCACACCCATCCGGATCATGGTGCGGGCGTGCTCCAGATGCGTGCCGGCGAGCATGTAGCGCGCGCCGACCGCGAGAACCACGAACGAGGTCGTGAGGTAAGCCGCCGTCACCATGTGGGCGAGCCTGAACGGAAAGCTCGGATTGAACACGATCGCCAGCCAGTCGAGCGGATAGGCGATGCCGTCGCGCATCTCGTATCCGGCCGGCGTCTGCATCCAGCTATTGGCCGACAGGATCCAGAATGCGGACATCAGCGTGCCGGTCGCGACGGTGATCGCCGCCAGCGTGTGCAGCCATGGCGGCACCCGGTTCCAGCCGAACAGCAAGATCCCGAGAAATGTCGCCTCGAGGAAGAAGGCGACCAACACTTCGTAGCCGATCATCGGCCCGATCACGTTGCCGACGACGGCCGAGAAGCGGCTCCAATTGGTGCCGAACTGGTACGAGAGAACGACGCCCGACACCACGCCCATCGCGAACGAGACGGCGAAGATCTTGGTCCAGAAGCGCGCGAGCACGCGATAGTGCTCTCTCCCGGTTCGCATCCACATCACGCAGAGCGTCGCGATGAAGGCCGACAGTCCGATCGTGAAGGTCGGGAAGATGATGTGAAAAATGATCGTGAAGGCAAACTGCAGCCGGGACACAAAGACGGGGTCAAAATCCATCGGGTCAATCCTTCGCGCTGCAGCAACGGCCTGCGGTCAATTCATTCTGCCGGAGTGGCCGCGGGAAGGTCTGCGTGATGACCGGTCCGGCCTTTCGCGATCTGCTCCTTGAACCAAAGGTCGTGATGCTCCTTCGCCCAGTTGTAATCGACCTCGCCGGTGCCCATCGCCTCGAACGCGCCTTCCATGCCGGCGGTGCCGATGTAGATGTGGCCGAGGATCATCGCGACGAAGAGCAGTGCGATCACGGCGTGCACGCCTTGTGCGATCTGCATCCCGAAAATGTTGGTCACGTAGAACGGGAACAGCAGCAGGAAGCCGGAGATCGCGACCAGGGTGCCGGCGCCAAGCGCCCCCCAGAACACCAGCTTTTCTCCGGCATTGAAGCGGCGCGCGGGCGCGTGGCGCGACTTGATGAATCCGCCGCCTTGCCTGAACCACTCGATATCGGTCCTGTCCGGGATGTTGTCCTTGATCCACATCCCGACGATCAGCATGAGCCCGACAACGAAGGAAAAGCTGATGTAGTTGTGCACGTACTTGGCGCCTTCGGAGAATGCGCTGAAGGCCTCGGGGCCGATCAGCGGACGCAGCAGCAACTTTCCGAACGTGATGTTGAGGCCGGTGAGGCCGAGGACGACAAACGAAACCGCCGTGAGCCAGTGGGAGAAGCGCTCGAAGCCCGTGAACCGCGGCACCTTGCGCCCCGAACGTCCGGCGGAGATGCGCAGCCGCCCGAGCAGAAAATAAGCCGCTGCCAGCAGCGCGAGCGTGCCAAGGATGGCGACGACACCGATCCAGCGCAGCGTCACCTCATGGAAGTGATCCCATATCCGGCCGTCGGGCTGGATGAGGACGCGCTCGCGCGGGTTCGGCTGGTCGATGTCCCCCTGGATGCGCCGGAACTGCTGAAGCAGAGTCTGTTCATTGACGACGCTCGCCTCCGGATCGACCGGCGCGTTCTGCTGAGCATGGACGGGCATCGCGAACGCGATCAGCATGACGAGCGCAATCGTGCCAAGAATGAAACGTGCGCGTGCCAAGAGACCGGTCATGGCCCATCCTCCTGCCGTCTTTTCTCGACGCTCACGTTGCAACGCTTTCGTGATAGGCGGTCATCCAGCCCCACGCGCCGGAGCCATAGCCGCGCTTGACCACGCGCTCCTTGTAGATCTGCGCGATGACGTCGCTGTCGCCGGCGAGGAGGGATTTGGTCGAGCACATCTCGGCGCAGAGAGGGAGCTTGCCTTGCAGCATGCGGTTGGCGCCGTATTTCTTGTACTCCTCGATGCTGCCGGGCAGTTCCGTTCCACCGCCGCCCGCGCAGAACGTGCACTTGTCCATCTTGCCGCGCGAGCCGAAGTTGCCGAACTGCGGATACTGCGGCGCTCCAAACGGGCACGCATAGAAGCAGTAGCCGCAACCGATGCACAGATCCTTCGAGTGGAGCACGACGTGATCCGGCGTCACGAGAAAGCAGCTTACCGGGCAGACCGCCGCGCAGGGCGCATCGGTGCAGTGCATGCACGCCATCGAAACGGAGCGCTCGCCGGGCTTGCCGTCATTGATGGTGACGACGCGCCTGCGGTTGATGCCCCACGGCACTTCGTTCTCGTTCTTGCAGGCGGTGACGCAGGCGTTGCACTCGATGCAGCGGTCGGCGTCACAGAGAAATTTCATTCGCGCCATGATCACCTCACGCCGCCCGGACTTCGCAAAGGGTGGCTTTTGGCTCCTGCATCCCCGTCACCGGGTCGTAGCCGTAAGTGGTAAGCGTGTTTGCGCTCTCGCCGAGGACGATCGGGTCGGAGCCTTTCGGGTACTTGCTGCGCTGGTCGACGCCCTGGAAGTAGCCGGCGAAGTGGAACGGCATCCACACGACGCCCTTGGCGACACGCTCAGTGATGAACACCTTCATGCGCGCCTTCGAGTTGCTCTCGGCGCCGGTGACCCAGACCCAGCTATGGTTCTTGATCTTGCGCGCGAGCGCGTCTGCCGGATTGAGTTCGACGAACATGTCCTGCTTCAGTTCGGCGAGCCACTTGTTGGAGCGCGTTTCCTCGCCACCGCCTTCGTATTCGACCAGCCGTCCGGAGGTGAGGATCAGCGGGAATTGCGCGTGAACGCGCTTGTCGATCGCGGCTTTCTGCACCGAGAAGCCGATGTTGGGCACGCGGAACTGTTTTGCGTCGGGGAGGGTCGGATATTTCGCGACCAGATCGGGCCGCGGCGTGAAGATTGGTTCGCGATGCACCGGGATCGCGTCCGGCAGGCCCCACGCGACCACGCGCGCCTTCGCGTTGCCGTAGGGCGCGCAACCGCGTTCGATCGCGACGCGCTGGATGCCGCCGGAAAGATCCGTCGACCACGAAACCGTATCGGGGGTATTGCCGCCGACCTTCTGGATCGCGGCGAGTTCGGCGGCGGTCAGATCCTTGTCCCAGCCGAGCTTCTTGAGAACACCGAGTGTAAACTCCGGATAGCCGTCCTGGATTTCCGATCCGGCGGAATAAGAGCCGTCGGCCAGTATGCTGACCTTGCGCTTGCTGCCATCGGGCAGCGTTTCTTCGCGCTCCACGCCGAAGCGGGCGCGGAACGTGCCGCCGCCTTCCTTCACCGGGATGTTCGTGTTGTAGAGAATCGGCGAACCGGGATGCCGAAACTCCGGCGTTCCCCAGCACGGCCACGGCAGACCGTAGGCATCGCCACCGATCTCCGGATCGTCCTTCGGCGCGCGCAACGTCACCACGTCGAACTTCGACTGGTTGCGCATGTGCGCCTTCAGCCGCTCGGGCGATTGCCCGCAATAGCCGGTCGACCAGCCGCCGCGATTGATCTCGCGAAGGATGTCTTCCGCCAGCACCGCGCCGTTCTCGACCTTGATGTTCTTAAACATCTGGTCGGCGAAGCCGAGCTTCTTCGCGAGAAGATACATGATGTCGTAGTCGTTCTTGCACTCGAAGATCGGTTTGACGATCTGCTCGCCCCATTGGAGCGACCGGTTGGATGCGGTGCGCGATCCGTCCATCTCGAAGCTGGTGCCGGCCGGCAGCAGGTACGTGCCGTTCTTGCGCCCGGAGAGCACCGACCAGGTCGTCGGATAGGGATCGCACACGACCAGGAGATCGAGCTTCTCCATCGCTTTCGCGGAGTCCGGCATGCGCGTGATGGTGTTGGCGCCGTGTCCCATGACGAACATCGCCTTCATGGTGTCGGGCTGGTCGACCTGATCCTTCGGCAGCGACGTCGCGTCGAACCAGCGGGTGCTGGTGATGCCGGGCGATTCCATCAGCGTCTTGCTGTGGAAGCGTGAGGCCATCCAGTCGTAGTCGACCTCCCAGACGCGGCACCAATGCTTCCAGGCGCCTTCGGCGAGGCCGTAGTAGAGCGGCAGCGTCGTAACATCGAGGCCGAGATCGGTCGCGCCCTGCACGTTGGTGTGGCCGCGGAAGATGTTCGCGCCGCCTCCGGACAGGCCGACATTGCCGGTCGTCAGCAGCAGGATGCAGCTTGCGCGCACGTTCGCGGTGCCGACCGCGAACTGGGTCTGTCCCATCGCCCAGACCAGGGTCGCGGGGCGCTGCTTGGCGAAGATTTCGGCGACGCGCTTCACTTGCGCTTCCGGCAGGCCGGTGACGCGCTCGACCTCGTCGGGCGGCCACTTCTCGACTTCCTTGCGGATGTCGTCCATGCCGTAGACGCGCTGATGAATGAAGTCCTTGTCCTCCCAGCCGTTCTTGAAGATGTGCCAGAGCAGCCCGTAGATCGTCGGAATGTGCGTGCCCGGACGCACCCTCACGAACTCGGTCGCGTGCGCGGCGGTACGCGTCATGCGCGGATCGATCACGATCATGTTCGCGCGATTGAGTTCCTTGCCTTCGAGGATGTGCTGCAGCGACACCGGATGCGCCTCGGCCGGATTGCCGCCCATGATCATGATGGACTTGGCATGACGGATGTCGTTGTAGCTGTTGGTCATCGCGCCATAGCCCCACGTGTTCGCGACGCCCGCGACCGTGGTGGAGTGACAGATGCGCGCCTGATGGTCGGAGTTGTTGGTGCCCCAGAACGCTGCGAATTTGCGATTGAGATAGGCAGCCTCATTGGTGAACTTGGCGGAGCCGAGCCAATAGACCGAATCCGGTCCGGACTTTTCGCGGATTGCGAGCAGCTTGTTGCCGATCTCCTCGATCGCCTGATCCCACGAGACGCGGTTCCATTGCCCGTCGACGAGCTTCGTCGGGTAGCGCAGGCGGCGTTCGCTCAGCACATCGTCGCGCACCGCCGCGCCTTTGCAGCAATGCGAGCCGCGATTGATCGGCGAGTCCCAGCCCGGCTCCTGACCGGTCCACACGCCATTCGCGACCTCGGCGATCACCGTGCAGCCGACCGAGCAATGCGTGCAGACATTCTTGCGAACCGCGACCGTTGCGCCGGCAGGAGGCGGCGGCCCGGCGTCGGCCCTGCGGACAGCGCCGGGCGAGAGCGTACCAAGCGTGGCGAGTCCGCCGGCGGCAAGACCGGAACGGCGCAGGAACGCGCGGCGATCGAGGCCGCCACTTTCACCGGTGAGCTTCGCCGCAAGGGTGCCGCGGCGAGCGTCGCGTTGTGCCCTCTTGATCAGCACTGTCGCCTCCCTCACTTCGCCGGGTAGCGGTTGACCCGGTAGAAGGTCTGAACCTCCGGCGAATAGGCGCGGTATCGAGGCTTGCGATCTTTGGCGGCCTCAACATTCTTGGCGGCCGCGGCTTTGGCCGGGAGGGTGCTGACGGCCGCCGCACCGGCACCCGCCGCCAGCACGCGGAGAAGATCGCGGCGGCCGATTGTGGGACTGGAGCGATCGTTCATGGGTTTTGTCTTCATTTGCGCGTAATTTGCGCGTGCCGCGAGCGCGTTCCCTCCCAAGTATGGCGAGTCCCCAGCGGCGCGCTTTGGAGCTATTGCTCAGTCTGTTGCGGCTTTGCGCAGTACGTCGGAAGTCGGCTCCGGGCGTCGCGAAACGTGACCGGCCGGCTATCGATGATGGTGTTCGGAATGGTGCTCGGAACTTGGCGACCCGTGCCGACCGGGGTCGATCACCCGGATAAGTCCCATCATCCCTTTGTCTTCGTGACCGAGAATGTGGCAGTGAAAGACGAATTCGCCCGAGATATTTCTGCGAAAACGCATCAGTAACCGCACTTTGCCGGGCGTCACCGGCTCGTTTGGCGACCAGTTTGCATCCGGCAAAGCCACCGGCACGTTGATCGTATCCAGCATCCGGCCTTGGACAAATTTGTCGTCACTTTCGAGCACGCGGAAATGCAGTTGATGAATGTGGAAGTTATGGAGCTCGTGCGTGAAGTTGAGGATGGTCCATTCCTCGACGCTGTCGGGCTCGACCTCCACCACCGATGATGGACTGCCCCCCATCGGATACGGCTCGATGATCGCATCCGGCCGCGACACCTCAGTGATGTAGAAATCCGTCTTGCTGCTTTTCGCCCGCTGATATTCGGTAAACGCGAAGGTCCGCCGGCGCATGGGTGCTGTTGTCGGCGAAACGTCATCGGCAGGCTCAGGTGTCGTCCGCGGTGGAACCGATGCCGGCGCGGCTGGCACAGTTGAGGAAGGTGTCTCGATCCTCACAGCGAGCAAGTCGCGCGCCGGCATGAGGTCTCCCGCGCAACCCGTCTCCACTGCTTCGCTGCGCAGGACGACACGATGGTGCGTGGCCGGCGTATCGAGCTTGATGTTGAATTCAAGCCGCCCGGCGGGCGGCACCATGATCGGGTCCGTGCTCGTTTGCGTTTCGGCAAACGGCACACCATCGAGGCCCACAACCTCGATCGGAATGCTTTGAGCGTTGCCGGAGCTGTCGATGTCAACGAGATGCACACGAATATACGTGTTGGCCGCGGCGTTGACGAGACGCCAAAGCTCTTTGCGGCCGGCGCCAACGCCGATCTCGGGCACCGTGCCGGCCGGATTGCCGGCATCGCGGATCGAAATCCCGTTGATGCTGAGAGATGTTTCCAGCTCCGGGGCCGAACATTGAATTTGCGCGGCTGTGTCGATGCACTTGCCGAACGCACATTGCGGGAGTTGGGCGGCGGTTTTGGAAGCAGGCGCGTCGGCGGACGGCGTCGTGATCGCCGGTTTCGATTGCTGGGCATCGTCGGCCGGACGAGGC
>JAXDOA010000094.1:0-4687 GCA_034669125.1 Hyphomicrobiales bacterium | reverse complement strand
AAGGAAATTGAAGCCCTCTGGAGGCGCAATGGCGTCTCTTGTGCTAAGATGAAACCATGAAATCGAAAACCCTGGACGCCGTTCTCGAGCGCGTCGCCACCTGGCCGGAAGCCGCGCAGGAGGAACTTGCGCAAATCGCGCTCGAGATCGAGCAGGATTTGACCGGCACATATCGCGCGACACCCGAGGAACTCAAGGCAATCGATGAAGGCATCGCAGCGGCAAATCGGGGCGAATTCGCCACTGATGAAGAGGTCGAAGCAGTCTTCGCAAAATTCCGCGCCTGATGAAGGTTATTTTTACAAGTTTGGCCCTTGCCGAACTTGAAGAAATAATGACGTTTCTAAACTCTCGAAGTCCCAGCGGCGCTGCAAAGGTCGAAGCACGGATCAGCCAAGTTCTGATGATGATATCGGAGCAGCCGTTTGGCTCGCAAGAAATCGAGGGCCGCCCCGGCATTCGACGTGCGCCGCTCGTGAGCTATCCCTATGTGATCTATTACCGAGTGAGCAAGACGGAAGTCGAGATCATCCGCGTTCGACACGGTGCCCGGCGTGGGCCGTGGGAAAGTTGAATGAGGTATGGCTGATCGTGATTGAAACAAAAAAATGACTACCTTGATTGCCGTACAACCGTCTCACACCACAAGCCATCAGACTGCATAGAGTAGGGCTTCCCGTAGCCTGCCTATCTGATCGACCGGATCCTTAATGACCATTTCCTTTTCTCCAAAAACTTCCCGCGACACGCGCGCGCGTGGTGCCGGCGTGACCGCCGTGCTGGGGCCGACCAACACCGGCAAGACGCATCTGGCGATCGAGCGCATGCTCGCGCATTCGAGCGGCATCATCGGGCTGCCGTTGCGCCTGCTGGCGCGCGAGGTCTACAACAGGTGCGTCGAGCGGGTCGGGCCCGAGCAGGTCGCGCTCGTCACCGGCGAAGAAAAGATCAAGCCGAACAGTCCGCGCTTCTGGGTCTCGACCCTGGAAGCAATGCCGCGCGATCTCGATGTGTCGTTCGTGGCGATCGACGAGATTCAGCTCGCCGCCGATCTGGAGCGCGGCCACGTGTTCACCGACCGCATGCTCAACCGGCGCGGCCGTGACGAGACCCTGATCCTCGGCGCCGCCACCATGCGGGCGATGGTGGAGAAGCTGCTTCCCGGCGCGAACATTCTGTCGCGCCCGCGCCTCTCGACGCTGCACTTCGCCGGCGAGAAAAAACTGACGCGCCTGCCGCGCCGCACCGCGATCGTCGCCTTCTCGGCCGCGGAGGTCTATGAGATCGCGGAGTTGATCCGCCGCCAGCGCGGCGGCGCCGCCGTGGTGCTCGGCTCGCTCTCGCCGCGCACGCGCAACGCGCAGGTCGCGCTCTATCAGTCGGGCGATGTCGACTATCTGGTTGCCACCGATGCGATCGGCATGGGGCTCAACCTCGACGTCGATCACGTGGCGTTCGCGGCCGACCGCAAGTTCGATGGCTACCAATTTCGTAAACTCAATCCGTCCGAACTCGGTCAAATTGCCGGTCGCGCCGGCCGCGCGATGCGCGATGGAACCTTCGGCACCACCGGGCGCTGTACGCCGTTCGAGCCCGATCTGGTGCAGGCGCTGGAGAGCCACACCTTCGATTCCGTGAAGGTGCTGCAATGGCGCAACAGTACGCTCGACTTCGCGTCCATCGGCGCGCTGACGGCTTCGCTCAGCCAGACGCCGACAGAACAGGGGCTCACGCGGGCGCCGATCGCCGAAGATATCCAAGTGCTGGAACACCTTTCGCGCGACGACGAGGTGCGCGCCTTTGCCGCAACGCGCTCCGCGATCGAACGCCTGTGGGAGGTCTGCCAGGTCCCCGACTATCGCAAGGTGTCGCCGGCCGCACATTCCGAGATGGCCGCCACCCTCTATGGTTTCCTCATGCGGGAGGGTACAATTCCACCCGACTGGTTCTCCGCGCAGGTGGCGCAGGCGGACCGCACCGACGGCGATATCGATACGCTTGCGAACCGGATCGCCCACATCAGGACCTGGACTTTTGCGGCAAACCGTCCGGACTGGCTCGCCGATCCCGAGCACTGGCAAGGCATCACCCGCGGCGTGGAGGACCGTTTGTCCGACGCGCTGCACGAGCGTCTGGCCGAACGCTTCGTCGACCGCCGCACCAGCGTGTTGATGCGGCGGCTGCGCGAGAACACAATGCTCGAAACCGAAATCACGAAAACTGGCGAAGTCGTCGTCGAGGGCCACCCGATCGGGCGGCTTGCGGGCTTTCAGTTCGCGGCGGACTCAGCGTCCGCGGGTCCCGAAGGCAAAGCGCTGCGCGCCGCCGCCCAGAAGGCGCTCGCCGGCGAGATCGACGCGCGCGCGGCGAAACTCGGCCATGCGCCGGACGAACAATTCGTGCTCGCCTCCGACGGCGGCATCCGCTGGCTCGGTGAGCCGGTCGGCAAGCTCACGGCGGGCGATCAACTGCTGTACCCGCGCGTGCGCATTCTCTCCGACGATCATCTCACCGGCGCATCGCGCGACGCCGTGCAGGCGCGGCTCGATCTCTGGCTCAAGGCGCACCTGGAAAAACTGCTCGGGCCGCTGTTCGCGCTCGCGGCCGCCGAAGACATCACCGGCATTGCGCGCGGTGTCGCGTTCCAGCTCACCGAGGCGCTCGGCGTGCTGGAGCGTCATCGCGTCGCCGAGGAAGTCAAAGGCCTCGACCAGGCCTCGCGCGCGACCTTGCGCAAATACGGCGTGCGGTTCGGCGCCTATCATCTGTATCTGCCGAACCTGCTCAAGCCCGCGGTGCGTGGGCTTGCGGTGCAGCTCTGGGCGCTCAAGGAAGCGACGCCCGACACCAAGGGTCTCGACGACGTGCCGCATCTCGCGGCCTCGGGGCGCACGTCGTTCCCGGCCGACAAGGACGTGCCGAAGTCGCTTTATCGCGTCGTCGGCTACCGGGTGTGCGGCGAGCGTGCGGTGCGCGTCGATATCCTGGAACGGCTCGCCGACCTGATCCGTCCGGCGATCGCGTGGCGGCCGGGCTCGCCCGCGCCGAAGCCGCCAGGTGCGGTCGAGGGCGGCGGGTTCACCGTCACGGTCAACATGACGTCGCTCACCGGCTCGTCGGGCGAGGACTTCGCCTCGGTGCTGCGCTCGCTCGGCTATCGCATGGAGAAGAAGCCGAAGCCCGTTGAGGCGCCGCCGGTGCCAGCAGAGGCGTCGGCCGCACCCGCAGCAGAAGTAAGCGCGCCGGCCGAAGCCGCGCCGCCCGATACACCGGTCGAGGCCGGTATTGCGCCGGTCGCCGAGACTGTGCCGGAACCGAGCGCCGCGCCGGTGGATGCCGTTGTTGCCAACGAGGCGGCGGAAACTCCGGTGGCTGTTGCGACCGCACCGGTCGTGCCGGAAGGCAAAGTCGCCCCGGAAACCGTCGCCGCTTCACCGGCTGAAGAAGCAAAGCCCGAAGAAGCCGCCGAGGCAAAGCCCGCCGAGCCCGAGATGATCGAGGTGTGGCGGCCCGGCCGTCCGCCCGAGGAGCGCCGCGCGCGTCCGCCGCGCCCGCAGGGCGAACGCCGCGAGCGGCCGGGCGCGCGTCCGGATCGCCGGCGGCGTCCGCAGGCCGCGACGGCGGCACCGGCCGAAGCGCCCGTCGCCGCCGAAGCCGCCGCACTTCCGGCCGCGACGGAAGCCGGCGATGCCAAGCCCGTGCAGCGCGACGATCGTCCGCGGCATCGGCGTGATCGTCCGGGCATCGGAACGCACGGTCACGGTCATGACAAGGGCGAGCGCCAGGGCCGTCCGCCGCAGCGTGAGAAGCGCGAGAGCGGTGCGCGCCCGGATCGTGGCGATCGTCCGGATCGCGGGCCACGCCGCGAGAAGCGCGACTTCAAGGATCGCGGCGGCAATGAGCCGCGCGAGTGGATCGATCCGAAAGAGCGCCGCAGCGGGCAGGCCGATCCCAACTCACCGTTCGCCAAGCTGGCCGCGCTGAAGGAACAGCTCGAGGCGAACAAGGAACGGTGACGCGCATGATCATGCGCAGATGACTGAACCCCGCCAGCGCATCGACAAATGGCTGTGGCATGCGCGCGTGGTGCGCACGCGCACGGCCGCCGCCGCGCTCGCGACCGCCGGCAATGTCCGCCTCAATGGTGCGCGTGTCACCGCCGCAAGCCAGCCCGTGAAGGCTGACGACGTCGTGACCGTGGCGCTCGATCGTACCGTGCGCATCATGAAGGTCACGGGCTTTGCGGAACGGCGCGGCGACGCAGATGCGGCCCGGTTGCTCTATGAGGACCTGACCCCCATCTCACCGGTAGCGGCCAGGGAGCCGCCCGCGGCAGAGCGCGATGCGGGCAGCGGGCGGCCGACCAAGCAGGAGCGCCGCGCTACCGATCGGCTGCTGGGCCGTGATTGAGCCCAAAAACTTGCATGGCTGGGACCATTGCGCTAGCAAACGCGTGCTTTTCGGCCGGAGTTCGAATGACCTACATCGTCAACGACAGCTGCATCAAGTGCAAGCTGATGGATTGCGTCTCGGTCTGCCCCGTGGACTGCTTCTACGAGGGCGAGAACATGCTCGTCATCCATCCGGACGAATGCATCGATTGCGGCGTGTGCGAGCCGGAATGCCCGGTCGAAGCCATCAAGCCGGACACCGAACCGGGCGTGGAGCAGTGGCTCAAGCTGAACGC
>JAXDOA010000093.1:0-6187 GCA_034669125.1 Hyphomicrobiales bacterium | reverse complement strand
CTCGCATTGCGTGCAATAGGCGCCGCTCGACCGGAAGAGCCCCATAAGCTGCGTATTGGCCGATGGATCGACCAGCGTTTCGATCTGCAGATAGCAGGTCCCGGCGGGCGGCTGCGCGATGGTCAGGCTGTCGGGTGTCGCAACGTAACCGTCGGGGTGCATCTCCGAGCCGTCGAGCTTGACCGAGGTCAGCGTCAGCCCGTCGCCGTCGAGCACGATCGGGGCGGGCGCGCCCGCCTTCGGGTTCGGCGACATCTTGAGCGTTGCGCGCACTTTCGTCCCGGTGGGATGCAGCGAAACGTCGAGTTCCACCGTCTCGACCAGCCAGTCGGGCGGGCGGTAATTCTCAAGACGGACGGGGCGGGCCTGCTCGGTTCGCATACTTGGTCCTGGAGGGTCGGATTCGGCGGGAGCGCTGGTCTAGAATGACGAGGGGGCAATAAAAAGGCCCGAGACGCGCGTCGTGCGACCCTCAGGCTCTCGGAACCGACATCCGGAATGTGGTAGCGATGGGACTTCCGGCAGAGCAGTCTGCCCCAAAGGTCAAGAAACGCACAGGGAGACATCACATGAAGCGCGTTCGCAGTTTCCTGCTCGGCGTCGCGGCAGCCGTCGCGGCCTGCGGCCCGGCTTTCGCCCAGGGCGATTATCCGAACCAGATGGTGCGGATCGTGGTGCCGTTCTCTGCCGGCAGCATCACCGATGGCCTCGCCCGCATCCTCGCCGACAAGCTGAGCGAAGTGTGGAAGCAGCAGGTGATCGTGGAGAACCGCGCCGGCCTGCCCGGCACAACCGGCGTCGCGAAGGCCACACCGGACGGCTACACGCTGATGCTGACGTCGAACGGGCACACCATCGCGGGCGTCATCAACAAGAACCTGCAATACGATCCGGTGAACGATTTCGCGGGCGTGAGCCAGGTGGCGGCGGTGCCGATGGTGATGATCGTGCCGCCGGAATTCCCCGCCAAGACGCTGCAGGAATTCATCGCGATGGCGAAGGAGAAGCCGGGCGCATTGAATTTCTCCTCGGCTGGCGTCGCGTCGACCTCATACCTCTCCGCCGAAATCCTGCGCCAGAACGCCGAGGTGAACATGGTCCACGTGCCCTACAAGGGCGCGCCGGAAGCCGTCACGGCGGTCGTGCGCGGCGACGCGCAGATGTATTTCGCGCCGATCCCCTCGGCGCAGGAATTGGGCGCCGCCGGCAAGGTGCGTGTGATGGCGATCAATTCGTCCAAGCGCGTTCCGCAACTGCCGGACACGCCGACCGTCGCCGAAGCGGGCCTGCCCAACTACAAATACGACTCCTGGTTCGGCGTCATGGCTCCGGCCGGCACGCCGAAGCCGATCCTGAACAAGATCAGCCAGGATATCGCCAAGGTGCTGGAGATGCCGGACGTGAAGCAAAAGCTCGAAGTGCAGGGCTCGATTCCCGCACCGAACACGCCGGAGCAGTTCGACGCGATCATCAAGGGCGACACGGAGCGCTACGGCAAGATATTGCGCGACGCGGGCGTCGGGACGAACTGAGCCGGTCTTTCAGTTGGACGCGGCCACTATTCCGCCGCCTCCGCGATCGGCACCTGCGCCAGGATCGGTGGCGGATAGCTGGCGATCAGCTTGACCAGATCGGCCTGCCGCCGCACGCCGGTCTTCTCGAACACGTGACGCAAGTGCGTGCGCACTGTGGCGGGCGAAAGCTTGAGCGCTTGGGCGGTCTCGGGCACGCCGCCAATATCGATCATGGCGTCAAGCACGCGTACTTCGCCGGCGGTCAATTGGTATTGCCGGGTCAGCTCATCGAGTGGGAGGGATGCGGCGCGTCCCGACTTCTGCACGAACACCGCGGCGACCGCCGTGTAGCAAACGCCGGCCTGACGGCGCGCACCGGAGGTGAGCGGCAGCACGTGGGTGACGAACCGGCCGCCGTCGCGCGCGGTCAGTTGTACGTCAATTCCCTTGGCGCCGAGCGCGGCATCGCCATGGCTCATCGACGAGAATACGTCACGCAGCGCGCCATCGGCCTGCGCATCGCGTGCGACCAGCTTGCCGTTCGCATGCAGCACGTTGCCTTCGTTCAGCATCACGCGTCCGCTTGCATTGGCGTGCACCAGACGCCCGGCGGAATCGACCAGGAACATTCCGGCTTCGAGACCGTCGAGCGTATCCGCCAGCGCGGCGGCTTCAACCCGGTGGTTCTCGATCAGCTTGCCGACAATCACGGATCGCCGCACATGCGGCACCAGCATGCGCATGCGCCGGCGCATGTCGTCGTCAACCACACCGTCACATGCGTGGCGCGAGACCATGAAGGTCGCCCGGCTGGTCGCCGACTTGTCAAGATTGACCGCAAGAAGGTCGCCCCACCCTTGAGGCGCCATCCACTCCTTGTAGAACGGCGTCTCGGCGAATTGTGCCGCCGGAACGATGTCCGTTGCGCTGTAGAGCTCGCCGACCGGGAAAGAGCCGGCGGCCCCCACCAGCGGGTTCAGCGCCATGTATTTTTCCCAATAAAGCTGCAGGAAGCGCGGGTCGCCGCCCACGACGAAATAGGTGTGTCCGGTTTTTTTGGCGGCGTCCTCCCAGAACAGACTGGCGGATGGGCCGCCGCGCACGAAGACGCATGCGTCCTTGAGGACCTTGCGCCAGAGAGGCGGGTCCAACGCGGCGTCGTAGATTTCCGCGACCAGTTCCGAAAAGCGCTCGATATCCATGGCCCATCCCACCCCATCGGACCCAAGGTATCGGGAAGGCTATAGCACGACGCGGAAGGTCAAGTGTGAAGTAGCTCACACAACCGGAAAGGCTGATTGTTACACCGGCGGTAGGCCGGCCACCGAAGGCTCAGCGCCGCGACGCAACGGCGGCGACGCGCACGCCGTTCTGGTTGGTGGCTTCGGGCGTGCGAGCGCTCGATGCGTCATCAAGGCTGGCCAGGTGCGCTTCCAGCTGCCGAATACGCACGGTCAGGCGCTCGATTTCAGTTGCGGCGAGCGTCATCAGCTGGGCGGTCTGATGCCAGCCCTGATCCTGCAGATAGCCGCAGTTCTCGCGCAGCGTCGTGATCAGAGGCGTGGTCATTGTCTTCACTGCCCCGCTCGGGAGAAGCGAATATAACCACCGAGAGACCTCTGGCGTCATCCAATCAGACGAGCAAAAAGGGTATCGAACGCGTAAATCGCATTTCACGATTAAGCCTAAAATCAAGGCCGCGGCTCCGCGTGGCCGATCACCCGCTTGATGGTCGGGAATTTCCGCCGCAGCGCGCGTTCGACCTCGTCGACCTTCTCGTGCACGTCCTGAACGGTCAGCATGGCGCCGACGCGGCAGTGAAAGTTGACGATTTCACCCTCCGCGGTCTCGCGCACCCGCACATCGTGCACCTCGCCGACGAAGGCGATGTTGGCGGCGATGGCGCTCAGCGCATCGCGCACGGCTGCGAGCCGCTCCGGCGGCGCGTCGCGTCCCGCCAGCCCGCGCGTCTGCAACGGCTCGATATGGGTCTCGACCTCGACCTCGGGTCCCAGTTCCTCGCGCAGCGCCGCCTCCAGCCCGTCGGCGATGTCATGGGCGGCGCCGAGAGACAGGCTTCCGTCAACCTCCAGATCGAGCGAGATCGACAGCCGTCCGCCGATCGCGTGCACGGTGACGTGGTGCACCGCAAGGGCGCGGTTGCGCGCGATCACCATGACGCGCTCCAGCACCGTCTCGTCGCTCAGCGCGCGCGGTTGCGGGACGACATCGACTTCGGCTTCCGGCATTTCGGCGCGGATCGCGTCCTCAACCGCGGTCTTGATCTCCGCGACGCGATCGAGCGGAAGCGTGCGGCTGACCGCGACCACGAGGTCGATGAATAGCGTGGCGCCGACCGCGCGCGCACGGACGCGCTCGACCGCGACGACACCTCCGACGCGCCCGACAATATCCGAAATGCGCGCGGCGGCCCCTTCGGGCGCGGTATCGGTCAGTGTTTCGATGGTGCGCCGGCCGAGCCGCCAGCCCGCCACAAGGATGAAAACCGCGACAATCAGAGCGGCGGCCGCGTCGGCCCAGGCGTACCCGAGCGCGACACCGCCAAGCCCGACCAACACGGCGAGCGAGGACCACATGTCCGAGTCGAAATGCAGTGCGTCAGCCTCGAGCGCCTGGCTCGTTGTCTCCTTGGCGGTGCGGTAGAGGAGACGGGCGCGCAGGAAGTCGACGACGATCGACACGATGATCACGGCGAAAGCCCAGATGCTCGCCTCGACCGCGTGCCCCTCGGAGCCGAGGAGCCGCTTCGTCCCCTCCCAGATGACGACTGCGGAGAGGACGAACAACAACCCGGTCGCAATCAGCGCCGTGACGCTCTCGACCTTGCCGTGGCCGTAGTGATGCTCTTCGTCGGCGGGCTTGCCGGAGATGCGCACCGCGTACCAGGTCATCACGGTCGCGACGAAATCGAGCGCCGAATGCGCGGCCTCGGAGAGCAGCGCGAGCGAGCCGGAGAGCAGGCCGACGACGGCTTTCGCAATCGCGAGGCCGCCGGAGGCGGCGATCGAGGTCAACGCGACGCGTTCCTTATCGGCTTGCATCAGTTGTTTCGCACATCACGCGGCGCGTGACTGGGACGATTCCTCAGCGGCTTCGCTCATCGCCTCGCGGTATTCGCGTATCAGCCGCGCACACAATTCGGCGGTGCTCGGGACATCGTCGATGCTGCCGACGCCTTGTCCGGCCGACCACACGTTTTTCCAGGCACGTTTTTCGTGATTGAGATCGAGCTGCTTGGTCGTCGCCGCCAGATCGATGTCCGTGGCCCCCGCGGCGTCGATGCTCGGCCGCAGGAAGTTTCCATGCACGCCGCTGATCGCGGCCGTGTAGACGATGTCGTTCGCCTTCGTGTCGACGATCATGTCCTTGAACTGCGGCGCCGCCATGCTCTCGCGCGTCGCGATGAAGCGCGTGCCGAGATAGGCCAAGTCAGCCCCGAGCATGCGCGCTGCCGCGATGTGGCGCCCGGTCGACATCACGCCGGAGAGCAGGATCGTCTTGCCGAAGTGCCGGCGGATCTCCGGGATCAGCGCGAACGGGCTGAGCAGGCCGGCATGACCGCCCGCGCCCGCGCACACCGCGATCAGGCCGTCGACGCCGGCTTCCGCCGCCTTGCGGGCGTGGCGCATGTTGATCACGTCGTGGAACACGAGCCCGCCATAGCCCTGCACGGCGCCGACCAGTTCCTTCACGGCGCCGAGCGAGGTGATGATCAGCGGCACCTTGTGCTTGATGGAGATTTCAAGATCGGCCTGCAGGCGCGGATTGCTTTTGTGCACGATGAGATTGACGCCGAACGGCGCGGTGGCGCGGCCGGTGTCGCGCTCGATGCGGTCGAGCCGCTCGCGGATTTCCACGAGCCACGCTTCATAGGCTTCGCTCGACCGGTTGTTGAGCGCCGGAAAGGTGCCGACGATCCCGGCACGGCAGGCTTCCACCACCAGGTCCGGATTGGACACGAGGAACATCGGCGCGGCGACAGCCGGGATCGACAGACGGCCGTGAAACTGGACAGGGATCGGCAATGGAACCTCCACTGCGGACAGGCATCCGCGGGGGGACCATTTCCGGAGCGGCGGGGCGCGTCAAGGGCGGGTAGCGGCGATCGTTCGGCGCAGCCGGGCGGCGCCTCAATGCAGATAGGTCGGCAGCCAAAATGCCAGCTTTACGCCAACTGCCGCAGCGACAACCAAAGCCATCACCTCAACGGCCACCGAGCGGCGGCGCGTTGCCTCCCTTGGCGGGCGGCTGCAGCACCTGTTTGCCCAACTGATCGAAGCAGGCGAGGCGCGCGGCATCAGTTGGAACCATCGCGCACTGGCCAAGTGTCGAATGCGGGACCTCCGCAATCTCGACCGCCTGCCGGGCCGGGGGCACCAGCAAGGTGATGGCGGCGGCGGCCACAATCGTCAGCGCCGCTGCCAGGAGAATTGCGCTCAGCAGCCTCGGATGGGCTGCAGAGACAGGCGCCGAGTGGTGGCGAAGATGGAGCGTCGACATGACACGTCCTTTCCGCAACGGAAGGTTTTCACGTGGCACCCCGACGAGGGCCGGGGCGTCTGCGAACAAGATGTTCGCCGTCCCATAGGAAATCGAGACGGAAAAAGCCTCCGCCGTATAGGGATTCCATAAAGGTCGCTGAGGGGAGCCGC
>JAXDOA010000092.1:0-13748 GCA_034669125.1 Hyphomicrobiales bacterium | reverse complement strand
GCCCGACAATGAAGGTCTCCGGCACGCCATACACGCCCCATTCGATCGACGCGCGGCCGCTGGTGTCTGCGCCGACGGCCGTGAACGGATTGCCGTAGCGGCCGAGGAAGCGCCGCGCGTTGTCGGGCTGGTCCTTGTGGTTGATGCCAACGAGGCGGATGCGCTTGTCCTCGCCCAGCGTATTGAGCAGCGGCGCCTCGGTGTGGCATGGCCCGCACCACGAAGCCCACACGTTCACCACCGTGACGGCGCCCTTGAACGCCGCCGGATCGAGGCCGGGCAGCGCAGTTCCCTCGCGCATCACGAGGCCGGGCACCGGCGCGAGCACGGTCTCAGGCGCCGGCCGGCCGATCAGCGCGGAGGGGATGCGCGAGGGATCGCCCGAGCCGAGCCGGAAGAAGAACAGCGCCGCGAGGCCGAGAAAAATCACCAGCGGCAGCAGCACCAGGAGCCGGCGGCGCGCAAAGTTTTCTCGGCTGGCGGTCGCGCTCATGCGGCCTCCGATTTCGACCGGCGCGTCACGCCACGCGCTTCGAGATCGGCGAGCAGGCGGCGTTGCGCCGCATGGTCGGCGAGCACCCAGGCGATCAGGCCGAGCACGACAAGCGCCGCCATCGCGTAAGCCGCGATGATGAATGCGCTGTGCGGCCCGAGGTCCATTCACGCTCCTTGCGCGGGGTGCGCCTGCAGCAGCCACATCGCGCGCACGCGCCGCCGCAGGATTTCGTTGCGCATGGCGGCCAGATGCAGCGTGACGAACAGCAGCCCGAACGCGAGCGCCATCACGAGAAGCGGGGTCAGGATCGACGGATGGATCGCAGGCCCCCCCACGCGCAGCACGGAAGCCGGCTGGTGCAGCGTATTCCACCAGTCGACCGAGAACTTGATGACGGGTAAGTTGATCGCGCCGACCAGCGTCAGGATCGCGGCTGCGCGGCCCGCGCGCGCCGGATCGTCGACGGTGCGCCAGAGCGCGATCACGCCGAGATACATCAGGAACAGCACCAGCACCGAGGTGAGCCGCGCGTCCCACACCCAGTAGGTGCCCCACATCGGGCGGCCCCACAGCGAGCCGGTCAGCAGCGCGAGGAACGTGAAGGCGGCGCCGAGCGGGGCCGCGCTCTTGCCCGCTACGTCGGCGAGCGGATGGCGCCACACCAAAGTGCCGATCGAGGCGATGCTCATCACGGTCCACACTCCCATCGCGAGCCAGGCGTTGGGAACGTGGATGAACATGATCGTCACCGTCGCGCCCTGCTGGTAGTCGTCCGGCGCCACCGCCCAGACGAGATAAAGACCGGCCGCGAATGCGAGCGCGGTCGCTGCCGCAAGCCATGGCAGCACGCGTTCGGTGACGCTCAGGAAACGCGTCGGATTGGCAAGGTCGATCAGCGCCATGGATGATTCATTAGTGAGCCGATTGGTCCTACTCAAGGCCGTGGCGCAGCGCGGCGGCGGCCGCGAATGGCCCAAGCACCAGGCTACCGAGGGTCAGCGCGCACAGGATCATGAACGGCGCACCGAAACTCAACGGTCCCGCCACGGCGGCGTTCGAGGCCGCGACCCCGAAGATCAGCACCGGCACGGTCAGCGGCAGTATCAGCACCGGCAGCAGCAGCCCGCCCCGCCGCAGCGCCACGGACAGTGCCGCGCCGATGAGGCCGATGCAGGTCAGTGCCGGCGTTCCGGCGAGCAGCGTCAGCGCAACCGCGCCGATCGCCAGTGGCTCGAGATCGAGGAGCAAGCCGAGCAGCGGCGTCGCGATCACCAGCGGCAGGCCGGTGGTGATCCAGTGCGCAACGGCCTTGGCAAGAAGGCTCAGTTCCAGCGGCGTGCCGCCCATCAGGATGAGATCGAGCGAGCCGTCCTCATGGTCGGCGGCGAGCAGGCGGTCGAGGGTGAGCAGGCAGGCGAGCAGGGCGCCGAGCCACAGGATCGCCGGGCCGATGCGGCGCAACTGGACGAGATCCGGGCCGACCGCGAACGGAACCAGCGTCACCACGATGAGGAAGAACAGCACGCCCATCAGCGCGCCCCCGCCGACCCGGATGGCGAGCCGCATGTCGCGGACGAGGAGGGCGGAGAGGGCGGTCACGGCGAACCGCCCAGCCGCAATTCTTCGCACTCAATCCCCAGCGGCCCGTGGGTCGCCGCCACGACCATCCCGCCTGTGGCGAGATGCTCGCGCATATGTTCCGCGAGCCGTTCTTGCCCGGCCGCATCCAGCCCGGAGGCCGGCTCGTCGAGCAGCCAGATCGGGCGCGGCACCGCCAGCAGGCGCGCGAGCGAAAGCCGGCGCCGCTGCCCGGCCGAGAGGTACGCGGCGGGCAGGTCGGTCAGGGCGCCCAGTCCGACGGCCGCAAGGGCCTCGTCAGCAGGGCTGTCCCGGTCTCCCAGATAGCCGGCCCAGAAGTCGAGGTTTTCGGCCACCGTCAGCGAGGGCTTCAGGGGGTCGAGATGGCCGAGGTAATGCGCCTGCTCGCCGATCGTGCGCTCCGCGGTTCCGCCCTGAAACTCGATCCGGCCCGCGGAAGGGCGCAACAAGCCGGCGATCAGCCGCAACAGCGAGGATTTGCCCGATCCGTTCGGTCCGACCAGAGCCAATGCTCCTCCTGAGAATAACTCAAGGTTGATGCCACTGAACACGCTTCGCGATCCGCGAACGCAACCAAGGCCGGAGGCCGAAAGCCGAAGCATTTCAGGGTGCCGCCTGCATGGCCGCGTCCGAAGGCCGGGCGGGCGTATAGAATGTACGAAATGCATGCCTTCCGGGCGCTTCAATCAGTAGCATGTCAGCCGAAAAGCCCTTATAAGCCGGTACGTTGCGTGGGGCGGCGCAATACCGGACGTGCCCGGCCCATCGTTGGACGGAACAGCCTTCTGGCGGCGCGTTCGCTGCCGCCCGCTGTTCCGATTGGATGGAAAAGGCCGTCATGACATCGCTCGACAGTTTCAAATGCGCCAAGACCCTCACGGTCGGCAGCAAATCTTACGTCTATTACAGCCTACCCGAAGCCGAGAAGCACGGGTTGCGCGGAATTTCCCGCCTTCCGTTCTCGATGAAGGTCCTTCTGGAAAATCTGTTGCGGCACGAAGACGGCCGCACCGTCACCAAAGAGGACATCCAGGGCGTGGCGCAATGGCTGAAGAATAAATCGTCGGATAGCGAGATCGCGTTTCGTCCGGCGCGCGTGCTGATGCAGGACTTTACCGGCGTGCCGGCGGTGGTCGATCTCGCGGCGATGCGCGATGCGATGAAGACGCTCGGCGGCGATCCCTCCAAGATCAATCCGCTGGTTCCCGTCGATCTCGTGATCGATCATTCGGTGATCGTGAACTTCGCCGGCTCGCCGACGGCGTTCAAGAAAAACGTCGCCGAGGAATACGCGCAGAATCAGGAACGCTACACCTTCCTGAAATGGGCGCAGAAGGCGTTCAATAATTTCCGTGTCGTGCCGCCGGGAACCGGCATCTGCCATCAGGTCAATCTCGAATACCTCTCGCAGACCGTCTGGCTGAGCGCCGACAAGGAGAAGGTGAAAGTCGACGGCAAGGTCGTGACCGCCGAGATCGCATACCCCGACACGCTGGTCGGCACCGACTCGCATACCACGATGGTGAACGGCCTCTCGGTGCTCGGCTGGGGCGTCGGCGGCATCGAGGCGGAAGCCGCGATGCTCGGTCAGCCGTACTCGATGGTGCTGCCCGAAGTGATCGGCTTTCGCCTCGGCGGCAAGCTGAAGGAAGGCATCACCGCCACCGATCTCGTGCTCACCGTCACGCAGATGCTGCGCAAGCGCGGCGTGGTCGGCAAGTTCGTCGAGTTCTTCGGGCCCGGCCTCGACTATCTGACGATCGAGGATCGCGCCACCATCGGCAACATGGCGCCGGAATACGGCGCGACCTGCGGGTTCTTCCCCGTCGACGATGACACCATCGACTACCTGACCAAGACGGCACGCAAGACCGATCGCGTCGCGTTGGTGAAGGCCTACGCCAAGGCGCAGGGCATGTACCGCACCAAGACCACATCCGATCCGGTGTTCACCGACGTGATGAAGCTCGAACTCGGTTCGGTCGAGCCCTCGCTCGCCGGCCCGAAGCGCCCGCAGGACCGCGTCCTTCTCAAGGAAGTGAAGAACGGTTTCGCGGCCGCGATGGACAAGGAATTCAACAAGGGCAGCGAGGCGGGCAAGCGCTTCCCGGTCGAAGGACGCAAGCACGACATCGGGCACGGCGATGTGGTGATCGCCGCGATCACGTCCTGCACGAACACGTCGAACCCGAACGTGATGGTGGCGGCCGGACTGCTGGCCAAGAAGGCGGCCGCGCGAGGCCTGATGCCCAAGCCCTGGGTGAAGACGTCGCTCGCGCCGGGTTCGCAGGTCGTGGCGGAATATCTGGACAAGTCCGGGCTGCAGAAGGAGCTCGACAAGCTCGGCTTCAATCTGGTCGGCTTCGGATGCACCAGCTGCATCGGGAATTCCGGCCCGCTGGCCGAGGAGATTTCCGAATCGATCAGCAAGAACGACGTCGTCGCGGCCGCGGTCCTGTCGGGCAACCGCAATTTCGAGGGCCGCGTGAATGCGGACGTGCGGGCGAACTATCTCGCTTCACCGCCGCTCGTGGTCGCCTATGCGCTCGCCGGCAACATGAACATCGACGTGGCGCGCGCCCCGATCGGCACCGACGCCAAGGGCAAGAAGGTCTATCTGCGCGACATCTGGCCGACCAGCCGCGAGATCGCCGCCGTCATCCGCAAGTCGATCAACAAGGGCGTGTTCGCGAAGAAATATGCCGACGTGTTCAAGGGCGAGGCCAACTGGCGCAAGATCGCCGTGAAGGGCGGCATGACCTTCCAGTGGAGCGATCGGTCGACCTACGTGCAAAACCCGCCCTACTTCGACGGGATGGAGAAGCGTCCGCACCCGGTCGAAGACATCGTCGATGCGCGCATCCTCGGCCTGTTCCTCGACTCGATCACCACCGACCACATTTCGCCGGCGGGTTCGATCAAGGAGGAAAGCCCGGCGGGTCATTATCTGCGCGACCACCAGGTGCGTCCGAAGGACTTCAACCAGTACGGCACGCGCCGCGGCAATCATGAAGTGATGATGCGCGGCACCTTCGCCAACATCCGCATCAAGAACCAGATGGTGCCGGGTGTGGAAGGCGGCGTGACCATTCACTATCCGTCCAAGCAGCGCATGACGATGTATGACGCCGCCATGCGCTACAAAACCGAAGGCGTGCCGCTCGTCGTGTTCGCCGACAAGGAATACGGCACCGGCTCCTCGCGCGACTGGGCCGCCAAGGGCTCGACCTTGCTCGGCATCCGCGCCGTGATCACGCAATCCTTCGAGCGCATCCATCGCTCCAACCTGATCGGCATGGGCGTGATCCCACTGGTGTTCGAGGAAGGAACCTCGTGGCACACGCTCGGCCTGAAAGGGAACGAGACGGTCACGATCCGCGGGCTGCATGGCGATCTCAAGCCGCGGCAGCGGCTGATCGCCGAGATCGTCGCGGCGGACGGCGCATTGAAGCGCGTTCCGCTGATCTGCCGCATCGATACGCTGGACGAGCTCGACTACTTCAAGAACGGCGGCATCCTGCACTACGTGCTGCGCCATCTTGCTGCGTAAGCAGACGGCAAGTTGTATTCGCCGCCCGCCTACGTGTTTCGCCGTATGAATTCTGCGCGACAGCGGCCACTCACCGTGAATTGAGTGGCCGGTGATCGGCGTTGTCTTTATGTGTTGCGCGGGGACGAGACATCCGCGGTCAGTCGGATCGTTTGTGGCACGGTGGTCGAAGAGCCGCGCCGAAATCCGTCGGGGACTTGAGGATGTGGAGATCGGCATGAAACGCCGCCAGGTCGCGTTATCGTTAGCGGTTGTTGCTTCCGCCATGTTGTCGTCGGCCATCGCGTCGGCTGAGCCGCGCGCCGTCATCGAATTGTTCACCAGTCAGGGATGTTCGTCGTGTCCGCCGGCCGACAAGCTTGCGGGTGAACTGTCGCGCGATCCTTCGCTCGTCGTGATGAGCCTGCCGGTCGACTACTGGGATTATCTCGGCTGGAAGGACACGCTGGCGATCGCCGGTCACACCAGCCGGCAGCGCGCTTATTCGAAATCGCGCGGCGATCGCGAAGTCTACACGCCGCAGGTGGTCGTCAATGGCGTCGCGCATGTTCTCGGCAGCGACAAGAGCGCAATCGACAGCGCGGTCGCGCAGACGAGCAAGCAGCCCGGGACGTTGTCGTTGCCGATCACTTTGTCGGTCGCGGGCGATCAGATTTCAGTCACGATGCCGGCCGCCAAAGATGCGACGAAGGGCGAGATCTGGCTCTGCCCGATCACCAAGACCGTGCCGGTGACGATCGGCCGTGGGGAAAATACCGGTAACACGATCACGTATTACAACGTGGTGCGGCGCTGGGTGAAGCTCGGCGACTGGACCGGCGCGGCGCGCACCTTCAAGGTGCCGTTGAGCGATGTGACGGCCGCGGGCGGCGACGCCTTCGCGGTGGTGGTTCAGGCCGGCAGCAAGGAAGCGCCCGGCAACATGCTCGGCGCGAGCGTCGCGTCGCTGAACTGACAATCCGAGCAGGGCTAAAATAATGGCGATATTATACTTGTCATGAAGGCGCCCCTCCGCCGCAACCCGCCGGATGACTTCGTGTCCGTAGCCCGTCGACACGAATGCGATGAGGACAAGGGGCGGTTTGAGAAAAAGCTAGGTAAGATCGCACGGGCTAAGCCTGCCGCTGATGACAGATAAGCCTGCCGGATTTTTCGAAGGCACAGAGATGCCGACCGCCGGATGGTGGGAGGCGCTTTGGCCCGATCCGGCTGGCGTGCTCGCATCGGTCGGCTTGAAGCCCGGCATGGACGTGATCGACCTCTGTTCTGGCGACGGCTGGTTCACGCTGCAAATAGCCAAGATCGCGCGCCACGTCGCGGCCGTCGACATAGACGCAACCTTGCTAGAGGTCGCGCGCCATCGGCTCGCGGAAGGCGGCGCGACCAATTGCGCGTTTGTGGCGGGCGATGCTTACGAGCTAGCTCGCCTATGGCCGCCCACGGTCGACTTCGTGTTTATGGCGAACGCCTTTCACGGCGTGCCGGACGGTCCGCGATTGGCGCGCGCGGTGCAGGACGTGCTGAAGCCCTCGGGGCGCATCGCAATCGTGAGCTGGCATCAGAAGCCGCGAGAGGAAACGACCGTGCTTGGCGAGCCGCGCGGACCTAGAACAGGTTTGCGCATGTCACCGGAGCAAACGATCAAGGCCGTTGAGGCGGGCGGACTCACTTTGAAAGAGATTGTTGACGTGCCGCCCTATCACTACGGCGCTGTTTTCGAGCGCGCCTGAAATGGCGATCATTCTCGACAACAAGGATGCGAAGTCGCCATCGGTGTTCCTCCCGGCAGCACTGTTGCGGGAAGCAAGGCGACAGAAAGGGATTGCCGCCGCCCAAGTGCCGGGCGTTTGCGTCCTTGATCCTGACGGCGACATTGTGCGGCGGCTGCGCAGCGATGGCCGGTCAAAGCCTTTCGAGGGCTGGCCCTGCTATCACACGCGACTCGATGTTTTCGATTTGGCGGGCCGCACGGTCGGCATCATCGGCTGTGCGGTCGGTGCTCCCTTCGCGGTGCTGATCGCGGAGGAGTTGTTCGCGAGCGGTTGCCAGCTGCTGCTAAGCCTGACATCGGCCGGGCAAATTGTGGCGGCGGGACCGACGCCCTATTTTGTCATCATCGAGCGCGCGTTGCGCGACGAGGGGACTAGCTACCATTACGCGCCGCCCTCCGAATACGGCGCGGCAGAGCCGGAGCTAGTTAGGACGGCCGCCGATGCTGTAGCCGCCGCCGGGTTGCGTGTCATCGTCGGGCCTAGCTGGACGACCGATGCGCCGTTCCGGGAGACTGCCGAGGCCATTGAGGCGGCGCGGCAGCGGGGCATTCTCGCCGTCGAGATGGAAGCGGCGGCGCTCTACACATTCGCGCGGGCAACCGGCGCAAGGGTGCTGTGCCTCGCGCATGTGACGAACACGATGGGCCAAGCCGAACAGGACTTCGAAAAGGGCGAGGCGGACGGAACGGCCGATGCCCTTCGGGTCCTTGAGACGGTAATTAGGACGCTCGCGCCCTATGGGTAGACGTGGGTTTGCAAAGTACAATATCGCCAAAAAAATGGGGCCGGTGTGAACCGGCCCTAAGAACGTTGGGGGATTGAACCGTACGCGAACTAGGGCCCGGTCTGTCCAAGCCCCGGGGGGCTGGGGGGCTGAGGAATCCGGTGCTCGAACGCAACCGGGCCCTAATCAACTATTCGGATTCTCGCAGGCCACGAGGGCGCGTCGTTGGCCGAAATAGGGCTTCATTGTGAAACTTTTTCACGAATCCGTGCGCATATGACCGTGTTTGTGGAAGATTATCTTGGAAATCCTCCGTTTTCGATGAATTTGTCATTTGGCTGTTACACCCGGGCGGACGCCCCCCTTGCGGGGAACCCGCCGCGGGGCGATCATTCAATTGGCAACCGCTTACACAAGGAGGCGCCGCATGACGTTCGGCGAAACCGAACCGAGCGAGCAACGCGGGGGCGAGGCCACTGCAGGCGTCGTCCCCGGGAAGGTCACCTTCAGCCGGCGCGAGCTCGACCGCATCCTTGGCCTCTATGGCCGCATGGTCGCAGCCGGCGAGTGGCGCGATTACGCGATTGATTTCCTCAGAGACCGGGCGGTGTTTTCCGTCTTCCGCCGTTCTTCCGAAGTGCCGCTTTACCGCATCGAGAAAAATCCCCGGCTGGCGCGCAAGCAAGGCGCCTACAGCGTGATCTCGGCGACGGGTCTGATCGTCAAGCGCGGCCACGAGCTCGACGGCGTGCTGCGCGCGGTGGACAAGTCGCTGAAGCTGGTCGCGGTGTAAACTCTCTCCGGCCATTCCGGCCGAGCCTTAAGCGCGTTCACGCGCGTCTGCGACGCGCTATGGCGAGGGCCGGAATCCATAACCACGATCGGTTCAGAATCGCTCAGCCTGCGGTTACGGATTCCGGGCTCCGGCTGGAGCCTGTCATCGGGCCGCGCTTCGCGCGGACCCGTTGGGCCGTCCCCGGAATGACAGCGGAAACTACGGCGGCGCCGACGAGCCTTTCCCGAGCGGGCGCTGCATCAGCACCGTGTCGAGCCAGCGGTCGAACTTGTAGCCGACGCCTTCGAACGCGCCGACAAGCTTGAAGCCCGCGGCGCGGTGCAATTCGATCGACGGCGCCTGCGCCGAATCGCCGATCACGGCGATCATCAGCCGATAGCCGCGCGCTTCGCACTCGGAGATCAGTTTGTCGAGCAGCACGCGGCCGATGCCGCGCCGGTGCGCTTGCGGCGCGACATAGACCGAATTCTCGACGCTGAAGCGATAGGCCGGACGCGCGCGATATGGCCCTGCATACGCATAGCCCGCGACGGCGCCGCCGCTCTCGGCGACCAGATACGGATAGCCGCGTTCAAGCAGCGCCCGCTGCCGCGCGGCCATCTCGGCTTCGTCCGGCGGCTCGAGCTCGAACGACGCCGTGCCGTGGCGCACCGCATGGGCATAGATTTGGGTGATGGCGGGAATGTCGGCCGGAGAGGCGGCGCGGATCGAAATGTCGCTCATGCCGCAAGACTAAAACGAAAACGCCCCGGGGGTGAACCCGGGGCGCGCTCGCAGCAGTGTGTCGGATCAGCGCCGGTCGCCGAACAGGCGCAGCAGCATCAGGAACAGGTTGATGAAGTCGAGATAGAGCGACAACGCACCCATCACGGCCTTGCGGCCCGAGACGGTGCCGTCGTCGTAAGCGTTGTACATTTCCTTGATCTTCTGCGTATCCCAGGCGGTGAGGCCCGCGAACACGATCACGCCGATCACCGAGATGATCCAGTCGAGGCCGCTCGACTTGAGGAAGATGTTGACCAGGCTCGCGATGATGATGCCGATCAGGCCCATCATCAGGAACGAGCCCATGCCGGTGAGGTCGCGCTGCGTGGTGTAGCCCCACAGGCTCAGGCCCCCGAACGCGGCGGCCGAGATGAAGAACACGCGCGTGATCGAGGTCTCGGTGTAGACCGCGAAGATGATCGAGAGCGATGCGCCGAGCAGGGCCGCGTAGATGAAGAAGAGCAGGCGTGCGGTGGAAACGGAGAGGCTCTCGATCCGCCAGCTCAGGAAGAACACCAGCGCGAGCGGTGCGAAGATCAGCACGTACATCAGCGGGCTGCCGTAGAGGGCCTGCCCGAAGTACGCATTCGTGAAATAGGCGACAAAGCCGGTCAGCGCGACGCCGCCGGCCATGTAGTTGTAGACCTGGATCATGTGGGCGCGCAGGCCCGCATCGACCGCAACCGTCCGGGCGGCGCCGGGGAAGGCCGCGACATTCCGGTCAAAGTCCGACATGGAAGCATCCTCCTGGTTGGCCCGGGCTTCTCGCCGGCGGACCGAAGCGTTGCGGCTTGCGCCACAGGGCGCTCATGGGAGCGAATCTAGTGTGGGACCAAGGCGAACGCTAGGCCGGTCTTGCCCCAATGGGGCCAAGAAAAAAGCCCCGGCGCGAGCCGGGGCCAGTATGTCGTGTGGATGACAGATCGTTAATGCATCACTCGTCGCGGCTGCCCAGCAGCGAGAGCAGCATGGTGAACAGGTTGAGGAAGTCGAGGTAGAGCGACAGCGCGCCCATGATGGCAGAGCGCTCCATCACGTCGCCTTCCATCGCGCCGTAGACGTATTCGTTCTTCAGCCGCTGCGTGTCATAGGCGGTGAGGCCGGCGAAGATCAGCACGCCGACGACCGAGATGATCCACTGCATCATCGAGCTGACGAGGAAGATGTTCACTAGGCTAGCGATGATGATGCCGAACAGGCCCATGATCAGGAACGCGCCCATGCCGGTGAGATCGCGCTGCGTGGTGTAGCCCCACAGCGAGAGCGCGCCGAACGAGGCAGCCGTGATGAAGAACACGCGCACGATCGAGGTGTGCGTGTAGATCAGGAAGATCGATCCGAGCGACACGCCGACCAGCGCGGCGTAGATCCAGAAGGTAATCTGCGCCGTTGCCGGCCGCATGGTCTGGATGCGGAACGACAGGAAGAAAACGAGTGCCAGCGGCGCCAGGATCACGGCCCATTTCAGCGGGCTCACGAACAGCGCGTAGCCGACGTTGGTCAGCATGATGCTCCGCACCTTCGCGACCGCGAGGGCGGGATCGGTCGTGACCGACAGCATGTAGACGCCGAGCGCGGCGACGCCGGTGATGGCGAGGCCCAGCACCATGTAATTGTAGATGCGCAGCATGTAGGCCCGCAGGCCCTGATCAACGACCGCCGCTTCGGCCCGCGTCAGCGGCCGGCCGTACTGCGCCGTGGCGGCATTGCGATCAAAGTCCGACATTGTCGAAACCTCTTAGTGTTCGCCCCTTGCCCGAACGCAGGCGAAACCCGCGTCTGTGGGCGCGCTCAATATGGCCAAATTCGAAGGCCCTACAAGGTGCCTAACCGACGCAGGGGATTGCGTGACGCGGTTAGGTCGCGCGACGGATTGTCGCAAACCGTACAAAGGCTTGCGCGCGTTCCGCTTACAGGTGCCGCAAAACCGGCGCGGGTTTCTGCCCGAGCGCCGAAAACGTGCCAATCAGGCCGAACGCGATGGTTAATACCGTCGCGCCCAGCGTCGCGACAAGCGCGGGCCCTGGCAGCCAGACGAAGGAGAGGTTCATCACCTCGGTCATCACCATGAATGCGGCGAGCGACCCGGCAGCGACGCCGACGATCGCGGTGGCGAGCCCGATCAGCAGGTATTCGAGCGCATAAGCCGCGAGCAGGCGGCGCCTCGTCGCGCCGAGCATCTTGAGCACGACCGCGTCATAGACGCGATGGCGGTGGCCGGTGGCGAGCGCGCCCGCGAGAACGAGGACGGCGGCGATCAGCGTAATCGTGCTCGCGCCGCGGATCGCCAATGTCAGGTCGAAGACGACCTTGGCGACCGCTTCGAGCGCCTCGCGCACGCGCACCGCCGTGGCCGTCGGGAATTCCGCCGACGCTGTCTTGAGCAGGGCCATTTCCTCCCCGAGGCTGCCGCCGCCCGGATACGTGAAGGTCGCGATGTGCGTGTGCGGCGCGCCGCGGAAGCTGCCGGGCGAATAGACCAGCACGAAATTGATGCCGAGTGACTGCCAGTCGACCGCACGGGTGTTGGCGAGCGTCGCCGTGATGTTGCGGCCGAGCACGTTGACGACGATCGGGTCGCCGATCTTCAGGCCGAGTCCGTCGGCGATCTTGGCCTCGAATGAAACAAGCGGCGGGCCTTGATAATTTGGTCCCCACCACTCGCCCGCAACCACGCGCGATCCGCCCGGTACCTCGCCCGCATAGGTGATGCCGCGGTCGCTTTGCAGCACCCATGAGGCGCTCGGCGAAGCTTTCAGATCCTCGGCGCGGACACCGTTGGCGCTGACGATGCGGCCGCGCAGCATCGGCACGCGCTCATACCGTGCAGCCGGTGCCGTGCGCTTGGCGAATTCATCGAAGCGCGCCACGTCGGCATCCTGGATGTCGACGAAGAACACCGAGGGCGCCTTGTCGGGCAGCGCCGCGACGAACTGGTTGCGCAGGTTGCCGTCGATCTGCAGCAGCGTGACCAAGAGCGCGAGGCCGAGGCCAAGCGACAGCACGACGCTCGGCGTGAGCGCGCCCGGCCGGTGGATGTTGGCCAGCACCAGCCGCAGCAGGGCAAAACGCGGGCGCGGAGCGCTGCGCGCAGCCCGCATGATCAGCATCGCGACGAGGCGAAGCGCCAGAAATACGGCAGCCGCCGCCGCGATGAAGATCGCGGCGATCTTGCGGTCGTAGGCGAGCAGGATGGCGAGCCCGGCGAGCGCGGCGATCACCAGCACGGTCAGCGCCACGTAGCGTTTGCGCGGGATGCGCCGTTCGGGCGCGACGGCGTCCCGGTAGAGCGCCGACACCGGCACGTCATGGGCGCGCCCGAGCGGCCAGAGTGCGAAGGCGAGCGCGGTCAGAAATCCGTAAAGCACCGCGAAGGCCAGTTCGCGCGCGTGCAGGGCGGGAACAAGCGGCAGCGGCATCACGCTGCCGAAAGCAGCAGCAATCGCAAACGGCAGGATCGCGCCGACCGCGAGACCGATGGCGGTGCCGACCGCGGCGAGCAGCATCACCTCGGTGAGATAGATCGCAAACACACGGCCGCCGGTCGCGCCGAGCGACTTAAGCGTCGCGATCACCTCGCGGCGGCGGTCGAGATAGTGTTTCACGGCATTGGCGACACCGACGCCGCCGACCAGCAGCGCGGTCAGTCCCACCAACGTCAGGTACTGGGTGAAGCGCTCGATGTTGCGGCCGAGCGCGGGCGAGGCATTGGCGCGCGTGCGCACTTCCCAGCCGGCGTCCGGCAATTGCTTTTCTGAAGCCGCGACGACCGCGCTCGCCACACGATCATTGGCATCGGCGGCGGGCAGGCGCAGCCGGTAATGCCAGCGCACCAGGCTGCCCGGCTGGACAAGGCCGGTCGCGCGCAACGCCGCTTCGCTGATCAACAGGCGCGGGCCGAAGCCGATGCCGCCCGCGAGCTTGTCGGGTTCGGTCTTGAGGATCGCGCGGAGCGCGATCGTCGCCGATCCGATCGTGACACGCGCGCCGCGCTCGATGCCGAGCCGCACCAGCAGCGCCGGATCGACGGCGGCGCCGAACGCGCC
>JAXDOA010000091.1:0-9939 GCA_034669125.1 Hyphomicrobiales bacterium | reverse complement strand
TTTCGCTTTGCGCCTATCACGCGGCTTCCGCCTGCTCGGCGGTCATTGCTTCGCCTCGCACTGTCGTGCGGCGCATGTCGCGCGGTTGCGTCTCATCAAACCGGCGCACCCGATGCATGGTCTGGCGGTTGTCCCACATGACGAGGTCGTGCAGACGCCAGCGGTGGACATAGACAAGCTCGGGACGCGTCGCATGCTCGTTAAGATCGCGCAGCAAGTCGCGCGCCTCAGGCATTTGCCAGCCGATGATCGTGCCGGCGTGCGACGAGAGATAAAGCGACTTGCGCCCGGTCACCGGATGCGTGCGCACCAGCCGCTGGCGTACCGGCTTGAACATTGCCAACTCCTCTTCGGTCCATCCCGAAAAGCCCATCGAGCCGCGCGAGTAGAGCTGGGTGTGCTCGCACACAAGGTCCTCGACCAGGGCGCGCGTTTCGTCGTCGAGCAGATCGTAGGCGATGCGCATGTCGGCGAATTCCGTGTTGCCGCCGCCGGTCGCGACGGTGCGCGCCGAGAGGATCGAATATTTCGCCGGCACGGCGCGAAAGGACGAATCCGAGTGCCACAGCCGGTTGCCGAGATTGAACATGCGGCGGCGGTCGTCGCGCGGCAGCGGCTTGCCCTCCTTGTCGAGGTTCGAGACATCGATCATCCCGGTCTTGAGCCGGAGCTCATGCGGCTTGGTGATGTTGCCGCCGAATGTGCCCTCGATCTCGCCGAAGTTTTTCGTGAATCCGATCTGCTGGTCGTCGGTGATGTTCTGGTCGTGAAACACCAGCACCGCATAGCGGTCCATGCCGGCATCGATCGCGGCCGCCTGCTCACGGCTCAGCGGCTGCCTCAGATCGATGCCCGTCACCTCGCCGACAAACACGGGATGAATCTGGCGGATCGAAAGCATGGTTTCCTCCACTGCGGCGTCTTTGCGCGCCGGTCCGCGATGTTAGCGCAATGGCGGCGGCCGAGCTACATCGCCTGGCTCATGCCACGGATGCGGCGCGCCATGGGTCAATCCGCGGCGCCCTATTCCCCTGTCGCGGAACCGCGCAAGGGGAAGCGCGTTGGTCTGCCACGTTTACCAAGCAAACCGAGGCGATGCCCCATGGCCGATGAATCCAGCCTTCGCTTCATCGGAATGAGCTTGGGCGCCGTCACCGCCGCCGTGACCTTGATCGCCGCAATGCTCGTCGTGAATGTCGACCGCGGCGCCTTCGAACGGCCGGCCCCGACGGCGGCGGTCGTTACCAGCGCCGGGTAGGCGAGGCGCCGACACGTCACCACCAATTTCCAACGGAACCCAAAAAGCCGCAAAGCGTTGAGGCTGCACACACCGGACTGAGGAGGAGATCATGGGTTTTGGTAAAGGCGCACTGCTTTGGCTGTTGGGTATTCCGCTGCCCATCATCATTCTGCTGGCGCTGTTCTGGCGCTAAACACACCTGCAGGTTCAGGTTCTCAAACAAGCCCCGGCCACACGGCCGGGGCTTTATTTTGTCTTGAGCTCAATGCAAAAGAAAAGCGGCGCGCCGAACGGGGCGCGCCGCCGAACGCCGGAGATGATGTGGCGTTACACTTCGTCGCGCAGCTTGCCGCCTTCGATCGCGCCGAGCGCGCCCGCGAAGGCGCCGGCAAGCAATGCGGCCGCGAACCAGAACGCCATTTTCGCAGCCGCCTTGCGGGCTTCGTCGGCCGCGACCTTCGCCTGCGTGATCACGTCGTTGACGCGCCGCTCGGCTTCGGCCTGCGGCAGTCCGGTGCGCGCGGAGACCAGCTGCGCGAGCCGCGTGCGATCCCCCGCCGTGAGTTCGGCGCCGAGACCGCGCGCAAGAATGCGCGACGCTTCCCCGTTGGCAGCCTGCGCTGCCGGCTGATCGGCCGCGCTCGCCGGGCGGTCGCTGCGGAACAGCGTGTCGGTCAGGTAGGCGGTGCGGTCCGTGAGTGCCGGATTTGCGGCTGCACCCTGCGCCACGCTCGCGACATTACTGGCAACCAGGCCGGCAGCGGATGCGAGCACGGTCGTGGTAATGATCGTCGCAAACGCCCAAGCCAGCAGGCCGTGAGCGGAATCGCGGAAGTAGACCTCGTCGGTATGGATGCCGACCCATTTGGTGCGCAGGCGCGCCGCCAGATAGCCACCCAGCGCCGAGGCCATCACAGCCATCAGCACCAGTGCGATGCCGCCCGCGACATGCAGCGTGGTGGCCGACGCCCCCGAGTTGGACCACGGGCTGACGCTGACGAGGCCGAGCCCGGTAACGAGGTGGAGCAGGAAGAGCGAAAACGCCGCCGACGCGACCGCGCCGGCCGCGATCGCAGGCCAGGACACGGCCGAGAAATTCGACTCTTCAGGGATGATGACGGCTTCAGACGTGGTGAGGGTCGACATGGCAAGAGCTCCATTGCGCATGTCCCAGGCGACATGCGCCCACTAATCCTGCCGATGCGTAAAAGTTCCTTGTGTCGACAAGCGGACATTTGGCGCGGCCATTACTCGCGCGGCTTTTCCTGCACGGTCTCGGGAAAAGCGTTTTTCAACAAACCATCGATGCCTGCGCGCAGACCGTCGAGATACGCACGTGCCTCGCCCAATGAGTTGGCGCTGCGCTTGATCGTCTCGGTCGCGAAAATCGCAATCGCGCCCGCCACATGCGCGGGGTCCTCGTCCGGCGCCACCTTCGCCAATTTGCGGGCGATCAGTTCGCTGCGCGCCATATCGCGGACCGCCGCCGCGCTTGCGCGGGTCGACCGAGCTTTCGATGTCTTGACGTCTTTCGCCACAGAAGCCCCCATTCGATGCACGGGAACAACGCGGCCCCGCTCGGCGCAGTTCCGCACGGTACCACACATAAAAACCGCGGGCCCTTGCGGGCCCGCGGCGCAATCATATGGAGCCGAACGTCAGGCCGCTTCGGCCTGCTGGTTGATCACACTCTCGGCAAGCTTGCTGAGCGACGCATCGGTGTTCTTCTCTTCTGCCAGCGTAGCGTCCAGCAGCTTCACCGCCTGGGTCAGGCCGAGCTCTTCGGCCCATGCTTTCAGGGTGCCGTAGCGGGAAATCTCATAGTGCTCCACCGCCTGGGCGGCGGACAGCAGCCCGGCATCCAGGGCCTGCGTGCCCTTGTATTCCTTCATGATCTCCTGACCCTCCTCGAGGATGCCCATAATGGCATCGCAGGTCTTGCCCTTCGGCGGCTCGCCGAGGACCTTGAACACCTGCTCAAGCCGGTCGACCTGACCTTCGGTCTCACCCTCGTGCTTCTCGAACGCCGCGCGCAGCTCATCCGAATTCGCCGCTTTGGCCATTTTCGGCAGCGCGGTCAGGATTTTCTTTTCAGCGAAATAGATGTCCTTGAGCGTGTCGTGAAACAGGTCTTGCAGGGACTTCTCTTTTGCCATGGTGTCCTCCGTTTGGCGGGATTGTGAGGGAGCAACACCCACGGCACCGTTGCGTTCCAACAAAGAACGCCGCGCAAGATCAGCGCGCACTTACTGCTTCGGTTCCACCGTGGGCAGGCAGTCTCAAACCAGCATCAGCGCCACGCCCGACACCAGCAGCACGACCAGCACCGCCTTGCGGAACGCAGCTTCGTCGATGCGGCCGTAGAGCTTCATGCCGAGCCAGGTTCCGGCCAGCAGCACCGGCAGTCCGAACACGAACAGCCACGCGGTCTGCGCACCGACCGCACCGCTACCGCCGAGCCACGCGGCGCTCATGAGGAAGATCGCGATCGCGACCGGCTGAAACACCGCGCGCTGCTGGTCCCGCGTCCACCCGCGCAATTGGCACCAGATGATCACCAGGATGCCGGCAAGCCCGCTCAGGCCTGCAAGTGCGCCATTGAGAAAACCGACGCCCGCATCCGCGAGCGGACCAGCGGAGGTGACACGCAGCGGCGGACGAAACAGGCTGTAGAGGCTGAAGACGACGAGAAAGGCACCGATCGCCGCGCGCACATAGGCCGGATTCGCCCAAGTCAACGCGGCCACACCCAGCGGAACACCAAACGCCGCCCCCACCACGAACGGCCAGAACTTGCGCCAGTCGAGAGCGTGGCGAAGCTTCCACACCGCGTAGCCCTGCACGATCAAGCCGAACGCAATGATCAGCGAGGCTGTTTCGGCGGGCGTCATGATGAACAGCCATGCCGACGACACGACCAGGCCGAAGGCGAATCCCGTCAGGCCGGTCACGAAGGCCCCGGCGAATGTCGCGATCAGGAAGATGGCAAGATGAAGCGCGTCCACGTGCTCGCTCCCGCGCAAGGGCGAGCAGCACTTGAATGGGACCGCCCATTTGACGGGGAAGCTGCGATAACCCCCGCCGAACTATAGCGTCAGGCAAAAACCGGTTCAATCCCGCAACGAGGTATCGAACGGCCGCCCGTGTTGAGAAAATCGCCGGGCGCTGGAGATTTTCGCGGCTCCTCCGTAGAGTTTGACTGTTCGTCCTCTGGAATTGTCACGGGAACGCCATGCGCAATTTGGTCCTGATCATCGCCGGAATACTTATTGCGGGTCTCTCCTACGGTGCGTGCACCAAGCCGGAAGCGCCGTCCTGCGCGCTGCAAACCGGCGGGTTTTCCGGCGAGGCGGTTTTCGACAGCTGCCGCCTGGCGATGATTTCCTATCGGAGCGAGATGGAAGCCTTCGCCGAGTGCGCCCAAAAGGACGGACAGGCCGCCAGGAAAAAGCGGCGCGCGACGAACTAGAAGATGTCCTGGCGCGATTCAATCGCCGCGCGCGCGGTGAATAACGCGCGCCCCTTGCGCGATGCAGGCGTAGCCGTACGGCTGCGTGGCGAGGGACGCTCGGCCGGACGGCTGGACACCCGCCTAACGTGGCTCGGAGGCCGAAATTGCCCCCCGTCGGGCGCGATTCCGCAGTGATTTCGCGGCGGCTGTGTCTAACCTTGGCACACAGCGGTTGCCGTCCGGGTTCCAAGAGATTGTATCGTGTGGCTTTTTTGCACTAGGCGCCCAAAGCCTTGCGCGGCATCATTCCGACTTCCGACGGGGGTGACGGCTATGAAACGTTGGGTCATCGCAGGCGCGGGGGCACTGGTGTGGATGGCGGCGGCATCGCCCTCGGGGGCCGCCGACATTCCCGCCGCTCCTGTGGCGAAGGCGCCGGTCATGGTACCGGCGGCCAAGCAAAGCTGGTACGGCTTCTATATCGGCTTGCACGGCGGCTATGGCTGGGGGCGCAACGCAATCACGGCCACGCCGGATGCGTTCTATGCGCCGCTCTTCCTCGCCGCGGGTTTCCCGAATACGGCGGCTGGTAACCCCAAGGGGTTCATCGGCGGCATTACCTACGGCTCGAACTATCAATTCGACCGCATCGTGGTCGGCTTCGACTCCGACTTCTCCTACACCGACATCAAGGCCTCCCAGACCATCAACGCGACAGTCCTCGGCGTTCCGATCACCACGAATGCGAGTCAGAAGCTGTCGTGGTTCGGCACGACGCGCGTGCGCGGGGGCTTTTTGCTCACTGACAACATCCTGTTGTACGGGACCGGCGGCCTCGCCAGCGGGCGCATCGAAGCGAACGCCAACAACGTGGTGAATATCGCGGGCGGGTGCTTGCTCGCGGGTGGCTGCCCGGCCGGCGGCATCAGCCAGAACCGGTGGGGCTGGGCGGCCGGCGGCGGTATCGAGTTCGCTGAGGGCCCGTGGCAATTCCGCGCCGAATATCTGCACTACGATCTCGGCACCGTGAACTTCCTGATGCGCGACGCCATCGTGCCGCTCAACACCATCGGCAACTCGCTCAAGGTGTCCGGCGACATGGTACGCGGCGCGATCAGCTACCGCTTCAACTGGACGCCGTTCGGCCTGATCTTCGGCACCGACCGCATCTAGTTTTTCGAATACGCGTCGCGACAGCAAACAGCCGGCCCTTGGGCCGGCTGTTCGTTTAGTGCATTGGATCCTTGTATCAGCACTTCTGGCCGTTGGAGAGGCGGCACGAGCCGGAGCCCGGCTGCGTCTTGCGGTCGGCGGCGGGCTGAGCCTGCGCTTGGTCGCTCGCCGGAACGAACAGCGGCGTGAAGGTCGTAACCGCAAACGCGAACGGCGTCGCCACCATCAAAGTCCGAATCATGCATCTCCCCCGTAGGCTGGTTTACGCAGGGGAAAAGAATCAATTCGAGGCAAACTGTCAAGTGAAGGCCTGATTTTGCCGCGAACTCGGCCTCAAGCGGCCAGATTCGACTCCCGTAATCATCCCCGGTGGAAGGCCCTTGTACCAACGCGTTGCCCAGACACTCTCGATAACGGGGACAATCTCATGAATGCAGCACCCTCTCGCTCTCCCAAGCTCGACGAAACGCCGAGCGAGTTCGAGGGCGAAATCCGCGAATTCATCCGCCGCGACGTGGGGCACCTGCGCCGCGCGCCGACCGAGGCGACCGAGGCGAGCGAGCAGGCGGTCACCAACATCAACTCGCTGCTCGACCGGGTGTCCGGCTCGTCGGTCGGCGAGATCGACAGCCTGATCGCCGACCTGCGCAATGTGCGCGACTTCCTGCAGACCGAAGGGGAGCGCGTGCAGCGTGAGATCGCGAGTTACGCGCAGCTTAGCCAAGTCGCGATGACGTCGGTGAAGATCATCGCCGAGAGCATGTCGCAGTGGAAGTCGCAGGTGAGCGACGCGCGTCTCGATCGCGCCTGACGTTGCTACTTCGTCGGAAGGTTCGGTGGCCGGGTCGTGAGCCCACGTCGGGGGGACGCTTCGGGACGTCCCGCTTCATCTGCGTCTAGCGGATAACGGCCTGAGCGGAAGCGGCCATCACGGACGGGCGGGCTTGATCGAGGCTCGCGCGGCCATCGACATGGTTCTTCACCACCATGACGGCGACGAGCATGACGGCGGCCGTGATGCCACCGAAGACAAATCCCACGATCCCGAGGCTGCGACGGTCGGCCATGATCCCCTCCCCCAAACTTCCCCTTCACCCGTTTTGTCGCGAGCGCGTTAACTTTGGTTCAAGGTCTTGGGTTAACTGAAGGTTAAATCCTTTCGACAAACCGGCAGGCCAGGTCTAGGCTCGTTTCCGAGGCCGGTTTTGGAGTGCGGCGGCTCCTCCTTCGTAAAGGAGACCGCGATGTTGCGTCATTTTGTTGCTTTTGCCGTTCTTGCGCTGACGGGGATGCTGGCCCTGCCAGACCCGTCGTTCGCGGCTCCCGGAGGGTTCCGGGGCGGGGGCGGGTTTCGGGCGGCGCCGGTCATGATCCCGCGGCACGCGCGGCCCGGAATGGCGCGCCATCCACGCGCGATCGTTCGACCAGACGCCGCACACTTCGGTGCGCCTCTGGCGCCGCGCTTCGCGCCCGGCCTCGCCCGTACAAGCGTGCGGCAACCCTTCGGCCGCCTCGAGCGCCGTCACCACCATCGCTACGTTTGGCCTTACGTCTATCCGTCCACCACGGACGACAACGGCTATGGCTACTTCGGCACGCCCTACGATCCGGCCGAGGGGATCCCGGTCTACGCCCCGCCATCGATCACTGACCTGGACGCGCCTCCGCTGCCCGCTCTCCCGCCTCGTCTTTCCGGCACGCGCGAGGAGGACGGCGAAGCGTGCCGCTCCGAGCACGTGACGGTGCCCGCCGCCGAGGGCGAGCGCGAGATAACGCTGGTTCGTTGCTAGTTCAGCAGGCGGCGCGCATCGCGCGCAGCTCGCGGAACGAGACGAGCTTGCGGCTGCTCTCGTCCCATAGCACCAGCCGGATGCAGCCGAGGCTCTGCATCAGCGTGAGCCGGCCGACGTTCCCAAGCTCCGGGTGATCGCGCAGCACGTCGCGCAGCCGGTAGAACGGAATGCCGCTGGACAGATGGTGCACATGGTGGACGCCGATGTTCGCCGTCATCCAGCGCAGTACGCCCGGCAGATCGTAATGCGAGCTGCCGTGCAGCGCCGCCTCCTGCCGATTCCATGACGGTTCCTGCGCCCAGAGGGTCTCCTCGAACTGGTGCTGGACGTAGAACAGCCAGACGCCTGCCGCTGCGGCCAGCACGATGATTGGCAGATGGACGAGGAGGAAGGCCTTGAAGCCGATGAAAAAGATCAGCACCGCGGCGATCGCGGCGATGCCGAGATTGGTCAGCATGGTGCTGACCCAGGGGCGCCATCCGTCGCGCATCAGGCCGACCGGCAGCCGGTGCTGCAGGATGAACATGTAGATCGGGCCGATCCCGAACATCACCAGCGGATGGCGATAGGCGCGATAGCGCAGCCGGCCCAAGCGCGACAGCGCGAGATATTCCCGCACCGTCAGCGTGTCGATGTCGCCCATGCCGCGGCGTGTCAGATTGCCGGATGAGGCGTGGTGCACCGCGTGGGTGTGGCGCCAGAAATCATACGGTGTGAAGGTGAGCACACCGATCGCGCGCCCGATCCAGTCGTTGAGTGCCTTGCTGCGGAAGAACGAGCCATGGCCGCAGTCGTGCTGGATCATAAACAGGCGGACAAGGAAACCGGCCGCCGGAATGGCGAGCACCAGGCTGATCCAATAGCCGAAGTAGAGGCCGAGCCAGGTCGCAGCCCATAGCACCACGAAGGGGCCAAGCGTGATAGCGATCTCGACGAGGCTGCGCGCGGCGCTGGGATTGCGATAGCGGGCAAGGATCCTCGACCAGTTGGATGCTTCCTGCCTTGCCGCGGCCGAATCCGCGCGCGCCTCTGCCATCGCCATGAGCCGTTGATTCCCTACAATTTTACGGGGGTTATCGGCGCGTCTCTAGCACGTTCGCGGCCGAATTGGTATCCGTATCGTTGACCATCGCAAAACTCCTGCCTTGAAAACACCGCAGGAAACTGCCATGTACACCGCGTCGGCCCGTGTTTTGGGCCGCCGGCAGGGCCGCCTGCACGATAACCAGAACAACGGTTTCGGCCCGCTTTTCGAACCTCCAATCACATTGACAGCCCAGACCAGGCGGGGTGTCTCGATCGACCCCCGCGGCATGCGGCCGGCTGCACGATCTCGAATCGTGCCGGCGCATCCGCCATAGCCTTAGGACTACCACTTGAACTCATTTAACGACTTCGGCCTCGCAGAGCCGATCACGCGTGCCCTTGCCAGCGAGCAATACATCACCCCAACCCCGATCCAGACCGACGCCATTCCGGTCGTGCTTGCCGGACGCGACATCGTCGGCATCGCGCAGACCGGCACCGGCAAGACCGCCGCGTTCGCGCTGCCGATCCTCAACCGGCTGCATGCCAACCGGAAGCCGCTCGAAAAGAAAAGCCCGCGCGTGCTGGTGCTCTCGCCGACCCGCGAACTTTCCGGCCAGATCCTGGACAGCTTCCGCACCTACGGGCGCCACATGCGCCTCCAGTCCGCGCTCGTCATCGGCGGCGTTCCAATGGGCCGCCAGGTGCGTGACCTCATGAACGGCCTCGACGTGCTCGTCGCGACGCCCGGCCGGCTGCTCGATCTGCTGCGTGCCAACGCGGTGCGCCTCAATCAGGTCGAGGTGCTGGTGCTCGACGAAGCCGACCGCATGCTCGACATGGGCTTCATCCACGACATCCGCACGATCGTCGCGAAGCTGCCGAAGGAGCGCCAGACGCTGCTGTTCTCCGCCACCATGCCGCGCGAGATCGCGGACCTGGCAGCGCAGATGCTGCGCGATCCGGTGCGCGTCGCCGTGACGCCGGTCGCCTCCACGGTCGAACGCGTCTCGCAGCGCGTCATCATGACCGACAAGCCGGCCAAGTCCGCGCTGCTCATCGAGGTGCTGCGCAACGAGGTGACGGGCCAGACGCTCGTGTTCACCCGCACCAAGCACGGCGCCGACAAGGTGGTGAAAAGCCTGCACCATGCGGGCATTTCGGCCGAGGCGATCCACGGCAACAAATCGCAGAACCAGCGCGAGCGCGTGCTCGGCTCGTTCCGCACCGGCAAGCTCAAGGTGCTGGTCGCGACC